>NZ_JBFUIU010000320.1:0-9849 GCF_056401695.1 Variovorax sp. P4_D9 | reverse complement strand
GACCTGAACGACACAAAGCAGCTTGGTGCACTGAAAATGGCTGGCAAGGCGATCCACGATCGTTTCGACAGGCGGCTCAGTGCGGCTCAGGTCCAGACCCGATTCTGGATCCAGTGCGCGGCCCCAAGGCGGCGCGATGAACGCAACCACCAGCTCGTCCTGCGCGGCGACGGTGTGCTCGAGGCCGTGCTCGAAATCGATGTCGACCACGCGTATCGGCAGGCCCAGCAGTGCCATATTGCTGGAAGTGAGTCGGAAGACCGAGTCGTCGTTCTCGAAGGCGACGCCGACCGCCCCGGGCAGATGCCGCAGCAGCCAGTACAGCGTGTTGCCTGAGCCCGCGAAAGGATCGATCACAAGATGCGAACCGACCTTGGCGCCAGCCGCGGCGAACGCCACATCAGCGGCGATCGCGGCGGCCAGGCGATCGCGCGTGCACTCGACGGCAGTGCGTCCGAGCACACGAATACCTCTGGCAAACCAATCGGCCGGCGCCAAGCCGTAGAGTGAAACGTAGTCGGCATCGTCGTAGCTGTCCAGGCCGTACTGCTGGACTTCGTGAAGATCGAGGACCTCGTTTCGCTTCTTGCCGAGCAGGAGCAGCTCACGGTCGTACTTCATGGGAACCTCCATGGCGATGGTGGCCTCGCGCGATGGGGCATTTTTTGCGCTCACGGCGCCAAGACAAGGAGCCTGGTCGTTGACGCGATCCGATGGGTCACTCTGCAATGTCGGCTTCCGGCCGACAGCGGCTGGCTAGAGGTGGCTAGAGGTGGCTAGAGGTGGCTAGAGGTGGCTAGAGGTGGCTAGAGGATGCCACAGGTCCCCCGGGTAGCTCACAAATTGTGAACAAGCCAGGTCAACAACTCTGACCCAGGCGCGACAAATGTGACCCCCGACATGTCCCCCGGCTTCACCTCCTCCCTTATTTCGCTGCGGGGGCCACCCGATGCCCTCGGCACGGGTAACGCTGTGTCTTGATCGTCGATCAACGACCGCTTCTGTGACGGATCACGTCGATGGTGTGCTCCGCGCAGCGAAATAAAGGAGGAGGCCGCAAGCCGGGGGACATTCGCGGAGCAGAGTACACCGTCGGCGTGAGCCCGCCCCCCGCTCAGCCCCGCTGCTTGAGCGCCAGCACCGACAGGCCCGAGGGCGATGAAAGTCAGACCCGCCCCACGTTCAGCCCGTTGCTGAATCGCGACGCCGCTGCAGCGCCACAACGACCACCAGGCAGGCCAGCACGTAGGTGAACAGCAGGTCCGGCGGGAACATCGACAGTTACCCCGCCAGCCCCACGAATACGTTCTGCACGTCGTCGTTCGCATCGATGGCCGCCAGGAAGGCTTCGACCTCTTCCAGCGCCTCGGCGCTCAGGCTGGCCGGATCGATCGGGTTCTTGGGCTTGTAACCGAGCTTCGCGGACAGCACGGAGAAGCCCTGCGCCGGCAGCGCACGGCTGACCAGGTCGAGATCGACGGGGTCGGTCAGAAAGACCGTGACGCCCTCCTCGCCGCGTTCGAAGTCCTGCGCGCCGGCCTCGATGGCTGCCAGTTCGGGGTCGGCCCCCGCCTGCAGCGCTTCGGCCTCGATCATGCCGAGGTGGTCGAAGTCCCAGGCCACCGAACCCGAGGCGCCGAGTTGGCCCTTGCGAAACAGCACCCGCATTTGAGGCGCAGTGCGGTTCACGTTGTCGGTCAGGCATTCGACCATCACCGGCACCCGGTGCGGCGCGAAGCCTTCATAGATCACGTGATCGAAATGCACCGCCTCGCCGGTCAGGCCGGCGCCCTTCTTGATGGCGCGCTCGAGCGTGTCCTTGGGCATCGAGACCTTGCGGGCCTGCTCGACCACCAGCCGCAGCCGAGCGTTCGACGCCGGGTCGACCCCGCTGCGCGCGGCGATCATGATTTCCTTTGCAAGCTTGCCGAACAAGCGGCCCTTGGCATTGGCGGCCAGGTCCTTGTGCTTGGCTTTCCATTGGGCGCCCATGTGTGATGTTCCTTGAGTCTCGGCTTTGCCGCGGGTACAAGATTCTGCCGCACGGCGCGACAGCAACTATAGGCGCGGCAACGGCCACACCGCCGGATCCGTCCCCGGCGGCACCGACGGCCGCGCCCACCCCGCCGGCGTGCGCGACAACTGCGCGCTGTGTCGCAAGCCGCACAACGCCCCAAACCCGGAAGCCGAGGTCTCGAGGTACGGCGTCCGGTCGGGCACCGCCGTCGCGAGTCCCCCGTCGACCCGCCCCAATCCGCGCAGCCAGCGCCCGGTCTGCGCCAGCGACACCTGCACATGCCAGCTGCCGCCTTCTCGCTGCTGACGCCAAAGGGCCGCGGCCGCGCCCATCGCGATCAGATAGCCGGTCGCCTCGTCGAGGATCTGCATCGGCAGCGGCCTGGGCTTGCCGTCGCCCGCCGCCTCGCCCTCGGCCTGATTGAAGCCCATGGCCGTCTGCACCAGCGAATCGAAGCCACGGCGCTCGGCCCAGGGACCGTGCGTGCCATAGGCCGACAGCGAGACATGCACGATGCCCGGCCGGATGCGCGACGTGTCCTCAGGCACGAAGCCGAGCGCCGCGAGCCCGCCGGGACGGTAGCCCTGGACGAACACGTGCGCATCGGCCAGCAGGCGCGTCAGCGTCTCCTTGCCCTCGGCGGTCTTCAAGTCGACATGCGCCGACAGCTTGCCGCGGCTGGTGTCCGCGATCGCCTCGATGTTGGGCAGCTGCGGCGAGTTGATCAGCAGCACATCGGCTCCGTAGGCCGCCAGCGCGCGCCCGCTCACCGGCCCCGCCAGGATGCGCGTGAGGTCGAGCACGCGCACGCCGGCCAGCGGCCGCTGATCCTCGGCCAGCCGCGGCAGCGCCAACGGCGGCGCATCGCCGATGCGCGCGATCGTGAACAGCGGCTGATCGACCAGCGCCCTGCCCTGCGGCGTCGCATCCCAGTCTTCGAAGCGCCGCAACGCGGTCGCGACCAGGCCCCGCGCAGCCGCGGCATCCTCGAAATCGATCGCCTTCCAGCCCCGCATCCCGGCTTCGGCATCGGCGCGCTGCGCGACCTGCGGGTCGAGCCCGAGCAGCCGCAGCGCGCCTTCGCGATGGTGCGCGAAGTTGGCATGGATGCGCACCCAGCCATCGGACGCGCGATAGAGCCCCGAGAAGGCGTCCCAAAGCTCCGGCACGCGGCCATCGAGGCTGAACCAGCCGGTGCATTCGAGCGCCGCATGCAGCATGTCGACGCTCACCGTCTGTCGCGCGGCGCCGCGCTGGTGGCCGAGTTCGCAGGCCGCGAGCGCGGCCGCCGCGATCGTGCACTGCGCCGCAGCGCCCACCGCGAAGGACGAAGGCAACACCGGATCGGCACCGCTGAGCTGCGCGAAGCCCAGCGCTTCTTCCGGCAATCCGGCCTGCAGCCACAGGCTGCGCAAAGCATCGTTGGCGTTCATGGGGCGGCCTTTCGCCGGAATGCTACTACTTCAACTCGAAGCCCTGCTCGCGCACGGCCTGCGAGTCGAACCCGATCTGCACGTTGAAGCGGCCCGGCTCCGCCACGCGGCGCAGCTGGGCATTGAAGAACTTGAGCTTCTCCTCATCGATCGTGAAGCGAACCACGCGCTCCTCGCCGGGCTGCAGCATGACCTTGCGGAAATCCCTCAGCTCCTTGACCGGGCGGACCACCGACGCGGCCACGTCCTGGATGTAGAGCTGCACCACGGTCTCGCCCGCGCGCGGGCCCGTGTTCTTCACGCTCACCGCGGCCTCGATCTTGCCGTTGCGCGCCATGGTCGGGCTCGACAGCGTCACGTCCGACAGCGAGAAGTCCGTATAGCTCAGGCCGTAGCCGAAGGGGTACAGCGGCCCCGTGACTTCCTCGTAGTACTGCGAGGTGTAGTTGCCCGGCTTGCCTTCGGTGAAGGGCCGGCCGAGCCGCGGGTGGTTGTAATAGGTCGGGATCTGTCCGACCGAGCGCGGAAACGAGATCGGCAGCTTGCCAGCGGGGTTGTAGTCGCCGTAAAGCACATCGGCGATCGCGTTGCCGCCCTCGGTGCCGGTGTACCAGGTCTCGAGGATCGCATCGGCCTCCTTCTGCTCGCGCACCAGCGCCAGCGGGCGGCCGTTCATGAGCACCAGCACCAGCGGCTTGCCGGTGGCCTTGAGCGCAGTGATCAGGTCGCGTTGGCTCTGCGGCAGGTCCAGGCTGGTACGGCTCGACGACTCGTGCGACATGCCGCGCGCCTCGCCGACCGCCGCCACGATCACATCGGCCTGCTGCGCGGCCTTCACCGCCTCGGCGATCATCTCGGCCGGCGCACGCGGGTCCTGCGTCACCTCGGGCGTGTCCCAGTTGAGGAAGTTCAGGTACTTGACGGTGCTTTCGTCGTTCGTGATGTTGGCGCCGCGCGCGTAGATCACGCGACCGCCGTTCTTGGCGACCGCGGAGTTCAGGCCGGCGCGCAGCGTGACTGCGTTCTTCGAGTAGCCCGCCGCCGACCAGCTGCCCAACATGTCGATCGGCGCATCGGCCAGCGGGCCGACCAGCGCAATGGCGGCGGTCTTCGCCAGCGGCAGCGTGCGGTTGCGGTTCTCGAGCAGCACCATCGACTTGCGCGCCACTTCGCGCGCCGCGGGGCGGTCCAGCCGGCTGTCGGCATTGAGGTCTGGCGGATCGTCCTTGGCCACGCCGATGCGCAGGTAGGGGTCGCGGAACAGGCCCATGTCGTACTTGGTGCCGAGCACCTCGCGCACGGCGCTGTCGATGGCCTTCATGCTGACATCGCCGGACTTCACGAGCCCGGGCAGCTCCTTCAGGTAGACCGAATCGGCCATGCTCAGGTCGATGCCGTTGTTGATCGCGAGCTTGGCGGCCTCGCGCTCGTCCCGGGCGACGCCATGGCGGATCAGCTCGATGATGGCACCGTGGTCGCTCACGGCCACGCCCTTGAAGCCCCAGTCCTTGCGCAGCAGGTCCTGCATCAGCCAGGTGTTGGAGGTGGCCGGCACGCCGTTGATCGAGTTCAGCGCCACCATCACGCCGCCAGAGCCGGCGTCGATCGCGGCACGGTACGGCGGCAGGTAGTCCTGGTACATGCGCATCGGGCTCATGTCGACCGTGTTGTAGTCGCGCCCGCCCTCGACGGCGCCGTACAGCGCGAAATGCTTCACGCTGGTCATGATGCGGCCGGCCGGCACCGGCACCGTCCCCTGGAAGCCCTTGACCGCCGCCTTGGCGATCTCGGACACCAGGTACGGGTCTTCGCCGAAGCCTTCGGAGGTGCGGCCCCAGCGCGGGTCGCGCGCGATGTCGACCATCGGCGCGAAGGTCATGTCGATCGAGTCGGCGCTGGCCTCCTTGGCCGCGGTGCGCGCCATCACCTCGACGACACCGAGGTCCCAGCTCGAGGCCAGACCGAGGCCGATCGGGAAGGTCGTGCGATGGCCGTGGACGACGTCATAGGCGAAGAACATCGGGATCTTCAACCGGCTCTTCATGGCCGCGTCCTGCAACCTGCGGTTGTCGGGGCGGTTGACCGAGTTGAAGGTGCCGCCGACGCGGCCGGCCGCGATCTCGTCCGCCAGTTGCGCAATCGGCATCTCGGGGCCGATGCTGATCAGCCGCAGCTGGCCGATCTTCTCGTCCAGCGTCATCTTCGAGATGAGTTCGGTGACGAAGGCCGTCTTGTTTTTCGGGGGGGCGGGCTGCGCCTGGGCGAAGGCCAGCGGGCTGGCCAGGCCGGCCGCCAGGGCCAGCAGAAACGACATCTTCATTCAGTAACTTTCATGGATACATCTCAGCGTGCAGCGAATCGCTCGCGCACGGCCGCTCCGCGAGGGGCTGGATCGTCGAGCCCCGGATGCTAAGCTAAGCCGCTGTATGTCGGACCGAACCGAGGCACGGCAGGAATATTGCATCCAACACTGTCCATGATTCTTACCGCCGCACGCCACCAGGGAACGAAGCTCGCACTGCTCTCCCTGGCCTCCGCCGCATCGCTGCTCTGGGCCGCCCAGGCCCAGGCCTTCTCGCTCGACGACGTCACGGCGCAGGCCCGCGCGCTGATGAACAAGCCCTACGTGGCGCCCGTGAGCAACCTGCCGCCGGAATTGAGCGGCATGCAGTTCGCCGACTACCAGAAGATGCAGCCGCGCACCGACCGCTTCGAATGGAGCGACCTGCAGACGCCGTTCCGGCTGGGCTTCTATCACCAGGGCATGCAGTTCAATTCGGCGGTGCGGATCAACGAGATCACGGCCGACGGCGTGCGGGAGATCAAGTACGACCCCGAGCGCTTCGACTTCGGCGGCCTCGCCTTCGACAAGAACACGACCCGCCAACTGGGCTACGCCGGCTTCCGGCTGCTCTACCCGGTCAACCAGCCCGACAAGCTCGACGAGATCGTCAGCTTTCTCGGCGCGAGCTACTTTCGAGTCGTCGGCAAGGGCCAGGTGTATGGGCTGTCGAGCCGAGGGCTGGCGATCGACACCGCACCGCCCGGCGGCGAGGAGTTCCCCAACTTCCGCGAGTTCTGGATCCAGCGGCCGGCGCCGGACGACCGCCAGGTGGTCATCTACGCCCTGCTCGATTCGCCGCGCGCCACCGGTGCCTACCAGTTCATCGTGACGCCCGCCGGCAAGGATGCGGTGGTCGACGTCCAGGCCAACATCTTCGTGCGCGGCGACATCAAGACCCTCGGCATCGCGCCGCTGACCAGCATGTTCCTGTACGGCCCGAACCAGCAGTCGGAGCTCAAGCGCAGCTTCCGGCCCGCGATCCATGATTCGAACGGCCTTGCGATCCGCACCGGCACCGGCGAATGGCTCTGGCGGCCGCTCAACAACCCGCGCCAGCTCGCGATCAGCGCCTTCGAGGTCGACAACCCGAAGGGCTTCGGCCTGCTGCAGCGCGGGCGCGAGTTCTCCCGCTACGAGGACCTCAAGGACCGCTACGACCTGCGCCCGAGCGCCTGGATCGAACCGCACGGCAACTGGGGCAAGGGCCGGGTCACGCTGATGGAGATCCCGACGCCGGATGAGACCAACGACAACATCGTCGCCTTCTGGACGCCCGATGCACCCACGCAGCGAGGCCAGATGCTGCAGTTCGCCTATCGCATGCACTGGACCACCGACGAGCCCGCGCTGCACGGCGCCGACAACGCCTGGGTCAGGCAGACCTTCCACACCGAAAACGAAGAGCTGCAGGCCAACCTGATCCGCCGGATCGACGGCAGCAGCAGCGCCTTCCTGATCGACTTCGAAGGCCCGGCGCTGGCCGGCCTGCCGAGCGGCACCGACTTGAAGCCGCAGGTCAGCGTGGGCGACAACGCCGAGTTGCTCGGTGTCGGAATCGACCGCAATCCGGCGATCAAGGGGTGGCGCCTGGCATTGCGGGTGAAGGTGAAGAACCCGGCGCTGCCGGTCGAGATGCGGGCCGCCCTGATGCAGGACGGCAAGCCGGTCAGCGAGACCTGGAGCTACCAGTTGCCGCCGAATCCGCCGGCGGCACCGGCCGCCCCGTCCGCGCCCCCGGCACAGGCCGCACCTCCGGCGACGCGCTGAGAGCGCGCACCGCGCGGATGCGGCGCGCTGCTCAGCGCTTCAGCTTGACGCCAGTCTTGGCTTGCAGCGCCTCGAAGCTCACGCCATCGGCCAGTTCGACCACGCGCAGCCCCTCGGGCGTGACGTCCAACACGGCCAGATCGGTGATGATGCGGTTGACCACGCCGACGCCGGTCAGCGGCAGGGTGCACTTCTCGAGGATCTTGAGGTCCTCGGTGCCGTCCTTCTTCTTCGCCACGTGCTCCATCAGAACGATCACGCGCTTGACGCCGGCCACCAGGTCCATCGCGCCACCCATGCCCTTGACCATCTTGCCGGGGATCATCCAGTTGGCGAGGTCGCCCTTCTCGCTGACCTGCATGGCACCGAGGATCGACAGGTTGATCTTGCCGCCTCGGATCATCGCGAAACTGTCGTGGCTGCCGAAGATCGCCGAGCCGGGCAGCGTGGTCACGGTTTGCTTGCCGGCGTTGATCAGGTCGGCGTCGACCTGGTCCTCGGTCGGGAACGGGCCGATGCCGAGCATGCCGTTCTCGCTCTGCAGCCAGACTTCCTTGTCGCCGACGAAATTGGCGACCAGGGTCGGGATGCCGATGCCGAGGTTGACGTAGAAGCCGTCTTCGAGTTCTTGCGCCGCGCGTGCGGCCATCTGGTCCTGGGTCCAGGGCATCTCAGGCTCCTTTGGTGGTGTTCTTGACGGGGGCGGGCACTTCGACGCCGGCCGCGGCCTGCGCGATCACGGCCTGGGCCTCGACCTTGGCGGCCGCTGCATCGACCGGCGCCGCCGCGCTCACGGTGCGCTTCTCGATGCGCTTCTCGGGCGCCGCGTTGAGCACGATGCGGTGCACGTAGATGCCGGGCAGATGGATGTCGTCCGGAGCGATCTCGCCGACCTCGACGATCTTCTCGACCTCGACGATGCAGATCCTGCCGGCCATCGCGGCCGCCGGATTGAAGTTGCGCGCCGTCAGCCGGAAGCGCAGGTTGCCCGACTTGTCGGCGACGTCGGCCTTGACCAGCGCCACGTCGGGCACCAGCGAGCGCTCCATCACGTAGGTCTCGCCGTCGAACTCGCGCAATTCCTTGCCCTCGGCGACCTGGGTGCCGACGCCGGTCTTGGTGAAGAAGGCCGGAATGCCGGCGCCGCCCGCGCGCAGCTTCTCGGCCAGCGTGCCCTGCGGCGTGAATTCGAGTTCGAGTTCGCCGGCCAGGTACTGGCGCTCGAACTCCTTGTTCTCGCCGACGTAGCTGGCGACCATCTTCTTGATCTGCCGCGTTTCGAGCAGCCTGCCGAGGCCGAAGCCGTCGACGCCGGCATTGTTCGAGATGCAGGTCAGGTTCTTGACGGCCGAGTCGTGCAGCGCATCGATCAGCGCCTCGGGAATGCCGCACAGGCCGAAGCCGCCGACGGCAAGGGTCTGGCCGTCGGCGACGACGCCCTTGAGCGCCGCATCGGCGGAAGGATAGATCTTGTTCGCCATAGTTCCTCGCAGGGTGATGGTTGAAATCCGAACTCCGAACGATACTACGTACTGGCATACGTAGTATTTCGTAATGGACACACCCGACACCGCGCTCGCCGCCATCGACTACCGGCTTGCCTTCGAGCAGGCGCCGGTGGGCATGGTGCTGTCGCGGCACCGGATCATCGTCGACTGCAATGCGCGCCTGTGCGAGATGTTCGGTGCCACGCGCAGCGCGCTGATCGGCCAATCGTTTCGTGTCCTGTACCCGAGCGTCGCCGAATTCGAGCGCATCGGCAAGCGCATGGAACCAATCCTGAACGCCAGCGGCCGCTATGCCGACAACCGGATGATGAAAAGGCTGGGCGGCCTGCACGGCGTTTTCGCCGGCGAGACCTTCTGGTGCCACGTGAGCGGCCAGGCGCTGAACCGCGAGGCGCCGCACGAGGCCGGCATCTGGATCTTCGAGGACCTGGGCTCGCGCCGGGCCGCCAAGGCCGACCTGACACCGCGCGAGCGCGAGGTGGCGGCCCAGGTGATGAAGGGCCTGACCTCGAAGGAGATCGGCCGCGCGCTGGCGATCAGCCACCGCACGGTCGAGATCCATCGGGCCCGGCTGATGCGCAAGTACACGGCGGCGACCACGGCCGAACTGGTTCAGAAGCTGATCGCCGGCTAGAGTCGGCGCCACACGATGAACCCGTACCACGACCCCGGAAAGGCGCATCACCGCCCGGACGGCTTCCAGAACAATTACATCGAGTTTCAGCCCAAGAGCCTGGCGGAGCTGCTGCGCTGGCGCCGCGAGGCCGCGCGCCGCCGCCT
>NZ_JBFUIU010000319.1:0-9850 GCF_056401695.1 Variovorax sp. P4_D9 | reverse complement strand
CACCCACCTCAACCCCGAGGCCAAGATCGTCACCACCACGCGGCCCACGCCGCTTCAGGCAAAAGCCTTCACGCTGCTCGGCTTGAATCCCGCCTGTACCCAGTAGCCGCTCTCCCTGCGAACGAAAAGCTCAAGCAGGGCGCGCACTTACGTCTCGGCGATTACCAAAGTTCGGCCTATTGGGCGGAGGAGTACTCGACCAACGGAGCGAACCTGTCGGCCGCATGGCGCGGCACGCTCCCGGACGACGAGGTGGCGATCATCGACGTGGCCCAGGACGCCGGCGCCGGGGCTCTATTGGCAGCACTGCGCGATGTGTCGCGTATCGCACGCCTGTCCGACCAGGTGCGCAATGAGACCGTGGGCACGCTGGCCGCCGCCGCCGTGGGCCTGACGATCGCGATCGTGATGCTGACGATCTTCCCGTGGTTCTCTTCGCACAAGCTGCAGGAGATCTATTCGTTCATCCCGCTGGACCAGTGGGGCCCGAAAGGCACGTTCTTCAACAAGTGGGGCGCAAACGTGCAGGCCTATGGGCTGTATCTGGTCCTGTTGATGGTCGTCGCCATCGTGACGATCCACTGGACGGTGAACAACCTGACCGGCGCCCTCCGCGACTGGCTCGACGAGCACGTGGCCCTGTACCGCGTGGTGCGCGACGTGAAGGGGGCGCTCTTCCTGGCCACGATGGCCACGCTCACCCGTAAGCGCGGCAACACGATGTTCACGCTGAGCGAGTCGCTCAGTACCTTCGCGCGCTCCGTCCGTTCTCCCTGGCTGCGCTGGCGCGTCGAGCAGATCGCGGAGGGCGTGGACGCCACCGGTGCCGTCGGTACCGAGGCGTTCCGGACGAACCTGCTCTCGATGGAGATGTACTACTTCCTCCAGGACATGCAGGAGGCGCGAGGTTTCTCTGAAGGCTTCGAAGAGACGGGCCGCTACGTCGAGAAAACGATGCTGCAGAAGATCCTGAAGCGCATGGCGATCTACCGCTGGGTGATGCTGATCTCGGCGGTCTGCTGCGTGATCGGCGTCATGGCGACCCAGTTCGGCGTCATCTACGAAATGAAGGGCGTCATGTCCGCCTACTACAGCACCATGTGACGAGTTCCAACCAATCCTTTCTCAACCCGAAATCAACCTGAAGGACCGCACCAGAATGAGCATTCGCAACACCCGTACCGCTTCCCTGAAGAAGGCCAAGGGCTTCACCCTGGTGGAGCTGATCGTCGTGATCGCGATCGGTGCTCTGCTGGCGCTGTTCGCAGTGCCCTATGCCCGCGGCGTGATCATCAACGGCAAGGTCGAACCGACCGCGAACGACATCAACAAGACCGTGACCTCGATCCGCGGCAACTTCGCCGGCCAGGGCGTGACCCCGTACAACAACCTGGGCGTCGGCGCCGCTGCCACCGCTATCTTCGCGAACACGGCCCGCGGCCTGTCGTCCTCGCTCACCGTCAGCGGCAACGGCGCAGCCGCCACCGTGCAGCACGACCTGGGCGAGACCGGCTCGCAGATCACCGTCGCTGCCGCCACGATCACGACTCCAGGCGATTCGTTCACGGTGACCCTGCCGACCGTGAACAACGCCGCCTGCCCGAGCCTGGCCGCGCAGCTGTCGCGCGTTGCTGAAGTGATCACGATCAATGGTGCGGCCGCCAAGGCTGTCGGCGGCACCTACAACGGTGGTATCGCGCAGAACGCCTGCACCGAAGGCGACACGAACACCTTCGTCTTCACGTTCCGCTGATTCACTTGGGCCGGGCTCCTCGGAGCCTGGCGCCGCTCCGGCTGCCGACCGCACCCCACCCAAATCTCTCTCGAAACATGTCCCATCGCTTTTCAATCGGGCGTATGCGCCGCGCGCAGCAGGGCTTCACCCTCGTCGAGCTGATCGTCGCGATCAGCATCGCCGCGATCTTGTCGATCTACGCCCAAGCGCAGCTCGCAAAGCTTTCCGAAGAGCAGATCGGGGTGTCGGCTGGCAGCTATCTTAAGCAGRTCGCCGGCGCCGCCGAGCAGTACGCGCTCAGCCATTTCGACGACCTGGGCAACGGTGTCGATATCCCTGGCGTGGCGAACGACATCGCGCCCACCATTGCGGAGCTCGTGACCGACAACAAGCTGCCGCGCGGGTTCCCTTCGGCCGCCGGGGCCATGCCCACGCGCCAGAGTCTGCGCATTGATGTCGTGAAGACGAACTGCCCCGGGCTCGGCTGCACCATCGTCACCAACGTGTGCACGACGAGCGGCGTGACGCTGGGCGGGACCAACGTCCGCTACGACCTCGCGCAGGTGATGGTCGATCAGCAGGATGGCACAGGCGGGCAGTCGTCGTACACCACACCTGCCTTGGTCAAAGGTCCTTCGCTCTACATCGCGAACCCCAATGGAGCGGTGCCTGGCACCGTGTGTTCCAGCGCGACCCTCAACACGGCCATGTTTCAGCAGTTCGTGCGCGTACGGGATCCCCGAAATCCCGACCTGCAGGGCGACCTTAGTGCGGTGGGCAACCTGGCGATCACCGGAACCTCGACGCTGACAGGCAACGTCGCCGCGGCGGGCAATGTCAGCGTGACGGGCAGCGGCGGCTTCGGCGGCGCCAACCCAACGGCCGTTCCGGCAGGCATGAAGGGCGTCAATTCGCAGGACATCTTCGCGGCGGGCAACATCGTGGCCACGGACCAGGGAGCCGGTTTTGCCGGCAACAACGGCAACTTCGTCGCGATGACCACCAACAGCGGGGGCGAGGCTGCCGTCGTGACCTCAGGGCGCATGGCCGGCCAGCGGCTGATCCCCACTGGCAGCTTCACGAAGGGAACCGCGTGCGTCGAAGCCGGCGCCCTCGGCCTATCGGCGACCGAGGCATCCGGCTCGCTCGTCGTTTGCTCGTCGGGGCGCTGGACGCCGCTCACCACATCGGCGGTCGATGGCGGCGCATGCACGTTGGAAGGGGAGGGCGCGTCCGATCCCGATGGCCTCACCCTCTACTGCACTGGTGGGCGTTGGACGTCGATGAAGCAGTTCCTCGCGCCGGCGTTTGACAACACAGCATGTACGACCCCGGGCCAGGTGGGCTATTCGGCTGCGATTGCGGGCGCGAAGAAGGCGATGTTGTGCCGCGCGAATCCACAGGGCGGCGGCCCGGTGTGGAAGCGTATGGAGGACATCACCACGAACCTGGTGTTCGTTCGATCCGAGGAAGTTGTCGACATGCAGAACGTGTCCAAGCCGACCTGCGCCAATCCAGGCAACCCGACTGCGTCGCCAATCATCCAGCTGATTCCGAAGGTCGATTCCACCAGTGACGGCGGCATGGCCCGCTTTGCAACGGACATGGGCGCCGTCTGGCGAGTGAGGCTTTTGACCGGGGCGTCAGGCGCGATGCCTGCCGGGGCCAGCGCAATCTCGCACGTCTTTTGCTACTTTCCCTAAAAGGCCGCAAAAAATGTACGTCCCTGAGTTTGCCAAGGTTGTGGATTTTTCTCCCGAGGGAAGGGGGTCGGATTTGCTAAAAAATTCGGTTGTGGATATTTTCGACTAAAAATTTCCGAGCTAATCGCTGCCCATATGCCTCGGGAGGGGATCGCTGTAGCTCAGCCCCGGCGCGCTATGACCGGTCGTCGATTGCCGGTGGCGGGCAGCAGACAAAGTGAGGTTGGCTGGTTCTGGGTCAGCGATAGGGCCGCTGTTAAGGGTTGTGCGACACCTGCCCTCCGGTCGTCGTCGTGCATCGCCCTGCGCCATCCGGGCAGGTATCTCACAACCCTTAACAATTGCGGACTTTCGAGCCGATCGGACCGATGCTCTAACCGAAACCCGTTCGCGTATGTGTTTCGAGACGTACCTGCGCGCGGTGCTGCAGCAGGTAAAGCGCCATCAGCGTTTTCAGCCCGTGCCGCGGCCGCGCGCGCACCCGGCGCCGAGCCGGGCGACGACCCCGGCAGCCGCACGCTGCGGACGCGACCTGCTGTTGCTGGACGCCGTGCTGGGCAGTGGCCGCGAAGGCTTGCGCGTGGTGGATCTGTGCCGCGCGGCGGGGCTGGAGCGCGCCACGGTCCACCGCCTGCTGGCCACGCTGGTGGAGAGCGGCTATGCCGCGCAGCGCGGGCGCTTTCGCTATGTGGCGGGGCCGCGGCTGGCGGCCATGGCGCAACCCGCCGGCATGCCCAACGTGGCGATGCGCCTGCGTCCGGTGCTGGAACGCGTGAGCGCAACCTGCGACGATGCGACTTTCGCTATCGTGCGCGAAGGCCCCGCATCGCACTGCATCGCGCGCCATGTAGGCGCGCATCCGGTACAGATCCTGGTGATCCAGGTGGGCACGCGCCAGCCGCTGGGCGAGGGCGCGGCGGGCCTGGCGCTGTTGTCGGCGTTGCCGGACGACGAGGTGAATGCCGCCATGGCCGCCAATGCCCTCGTCCTGGGGCGCTACGGCGGCATGACGCCCGAGCGCATGGCGCTGCTGGTGCGCGCGACGCGCGAGCGGGGCTGGTCGGTCATCGGCGACATGCCACCGATGGGGTGCTGGCCGTGGGCATGGCGGTGCACAGCACCGAGGGCGAGCCCGTGGCCGCGATCAGCGTGGCGTCGACCCTGGACCGCATGCCGCGCGAGCGCCAGCAGTTGATCGCGCGCTGGATGCGCGAAGCACTTGCCGCATTGCTGCCGGGCGGGCTGTAAGCAGTGGGTTGATCTGTTGGCTTGGCCTGTCATGATTGGCCGACCATGAGCGACCCGCCCTTCGACAACCGCACCGGGCAGCATCCGATCACCATCGATCGCATCAGCGCGGTGACGCTGGCCACGCACGACATGGCGCGTGCGCTGCGTTTCTACCGCGCCTTGGGCTTCGCCCTGCACTATGGCGGCGACGCCGCAGGGTTCAGCAGCCTTGACGCCGGCAACGCCCGCTTGAACCTGACCACCGAGGGCAGCGAGCGGGCATGGTCCTGGTGGGGCCGCGTGATCTTCCACGTTTCCGACGTCGATGCCTTTCACCGGCGCGCCGTCGGCCAGGGCCTGGCGCCGGAGGCGGAGCCGCGCGACGCCACCTGGGGCGAGCGCTACTTTCACATTACCGATCCGGATGGCCACGAACTGAGCTTCGCCACGCCCTTGGGCAATCCCCAGCGCGGTTAGCCGTGGCGCGGGGTTCCCGTGCGCGTGTGGTTTCTGGATGCAGACTGCAAATCGTAGGAGCTCCACGCAGTTGAATGGACCGTCAGTCAGAATGCGGCCAACAGCGGAAGTTCGTCACTTCCCTCCAGTTTTCCTTYAAGCGCTTCGCTCTCTGGCCAGAGTCGCCCCAAAAGCCAACATTCCACCCGTGCGCCGGCCGGCAGGCGGGCGCAGGGCAGGCCCTCCGAGGAAGGCCTCATGGAATGAAASATGCTTGTCGMRTCGCCTCGGTCAGGAGGTCGCCTTGCTCATCGCTCAGCTCTCGGATATGCACATTAGGCCGAAGGGCCAGCTCTATCACGGCGTCGCAGATTCCAATCGCATGCTCACCGAGGCAATCCGACACCTACACTGCCTTGACCGGCGGCCTGACCTGGTGCTGCTCACGGGCGATGTTGTCGACGAGGGGCACCCTGATGAGTACGCTGCCACCCGAGAGTTGCTCGCCGAACTGACGATTCCGTATTTGGTCATCCCAGGCAACYACGACAGGCGCGAGCCTTTCCGAGCCGCCTTCGCAGACCACGSATACCTGCCCGAGTCCGGCCCGATGCACTACTGCGTCGACGACTACCCAGTCCGAATCGTGGCGCTCGATTCGACTGTTCCCGGGTTGCACCACGGCCATATTGAGCAGGCCGGACTGGACTGGCTGCGCACGACGCTCAYGTCAAACCAGGTCAAGCCGACGGTCGTGATGCTTCATCACCCTCCGTTCGCCTGCGGCATTCCGTACATGGACGCGTACAGGTACCTCGAGCCCGAGCCTCTCGCCAAAGTCCTCAGTGATTTTGACAACATTCACCTCGTGCTGTGCGGACACGTGCACCGCCAGATGCTGCATCGCTGGGCGGGAACCGTCGTCTGCGCTTGTCCCAGCACCACCACAGAAATTGCGCTCSGCTTGTCCCCGGACGCGAGCCCCGAATCCTTCATGGGTCCGCCGGCCTGCATGCTCCACCTCTGGGATGGCACCCAAGGGATGGTCAGCCACACCAGCTACATTGGCAGCTTCCAGGGGCCGTTCGACTTTGCATAGTGCTCGACCAGCGCCGAGCTCTAAGATTTCTGGGCCGAAAGCCACAGGGAGTGCGCCACCCATGCAACGCTTCACCATATCCCTCGACGACGAACTGGCCCAACAGTTCGACGAACTGATTGCCGCGAAGGGGTACGTGAATCGTTCCGAGGCCGTGCAGGACCTGATTCGCTCCCGGCTCGACAGCGCATCTCTCCACGGGCCGGCTGCGGGCGACCATCATGTTGGCAAGCGAAGCAAATGGTGCGTCGCCAACGTGAGCTACGTCTACGACCAGCCAGTACCAGACCCTCGGCACAAGGCGTAGGTTGAGGACAAACGCCAGCAAACGCCGCCGTGGGTGCATCCCGTGGATTCAAAGGCTGCAACGAAGGACTGAAGTCCATCGGGTGTGCCTCGAAATGATGCTTCTCGAGGTCTCTCTCATATTTTTTCCGCGGTGCGGATAGGCAGAATCACTGGATGAAGAACAAAACCTATTTTGCGGCCGCCGTGGTCCTCCTCTTGGCCATTTCGGCGTATTGGTACTGGTCGCCTTTTTTGGCTGTACGCCAACTGCAGACCGCTGCCCAGAATGGGGACGCGGAGACTTTCAATGACCATGTGGACTACTCGAAGCTGCGGGAAAGCCTGAAAGGGCAGTTTTCCGCCCTCGTCGCAGAGAAGATGGGGGCACCTCAAGACGCGAGCAATCCCTTTGCGGCGTTGAGCAGCCTTATCGGGCTGGGTTTAGTCAATCAGATGGTCGACGCTTTGGTTCGCCCTGAGATGGTCATGTCGCCATGAAGAACGGACAACTGAGAAGGCCCGCGGCAGTTGCACAGACCGGCGGGCCGGCTCCCATGCCGAGCAGCACCACTCCTTCATCCAGCAGCGCAGGGCCTGGCGAAAAAGCCCGCTGGGTCATCGACCGCAGAGGCGCGAACAAGATGACGGCCTACGCTGTCGACCCCGAGAGACCCGATGTGCCGAACTCGGAGAGGCTCGGCCTGGTCTTTGAGCGTAGCGGATTCGTCGACTGGAAGCTCACGGACCTCAGGATTCCTGCGGCGGCTCTCAGCAAGTAGTTGTTCGCGTAGCGATTGCCGAGACCATTGCCAAGCGCAAAAGGCAGTATGCGGCCAGGTGTCGAAGTAGAGCACTGCAGCCAAACTTCGGCCGTCTCCACAGTTTTGATGAGGTTTCAGCAGCGGCAATGTGCGGCCCGGCCGGACGTATGTAGTCACGGTAGCTGCTGTGGCAGGATGCGGCCAAAAGCGGCCCCCCGCGGCCGCACCCGCTGAGTAATGCAATCCACGCCTCCGCCATGAAAACTCCCCTCGTCGTAAGTGAATGGCTCGCCGAAAAGGTGGAACAGCCCCCTGGTCGAGCGTGAAAAAGGAGCGCATCGTTTCTCACGAATGGCGCCGCCAGCTCGGCGGAAGAAACATGAGCGCCGCCCTGTCAGCTTCCATCAAGCCTTCGGATGCTGCGGCGCAGAACGGTGTATTGACGACGCTGCGATCGCAGAGCTTCGCGTCGGYGCGGGCGTGCGAGGTCGAGCTCTACGGTTTTCGTGATGATGGACAAGACTCTTCGTAATGCTGCATTCTTCATGGTCGCCAAGGAGGCAACTGAACGGCTGCTGGGGGTAGCCCTCGGTTTTGAACACAACATCGCCTGGGGCGGCGGACAGCCGTAGCCGGTCATCTCCGGACGCTCGGGATAATCGATCGCATGCGGCGCAAGACCGAGATCGACCCGGACCATCCGCTCGCCATCCGCACCGCCGGCCATATGTTCGTTCCGGCAAGCTCAAAACGAGCGCCAGGGGGATGTGCCTGGTGGTTGCGCCGCCTACACGCGGATTACAAACGGAGAACAAAGTCCGGCCGTCCCGAAACATACGCAATACGCCCGCGGACGAGACTTTCGGCATGGATTTCTCCTGCCGGGCGTCATCATGAATTTGCCGTTGTTCCATGTCGGCGCTGCCCCGTGGCTTCTCGCGGGCCTGCTGGCTCCCTGATCGCCACCGCCGGAACCTCGCTCGCAACTGACAGTGCCGCAGCCACGCTGGCAGTTCTGGACTCACCCCCGCTGCAAGAGGAGCCGACATGAGCACGCTCATCGTGCAGCGCCACTTTGGCCTGTTATGGAGCCGTTTCACCGCTGCGGTCGTCCGACCGACCCAGCGCCAGCGCCAGCGCCGCCCAACACGCGTCGAACGTTATCTGAGCGAAGCGGTGGACTCGCCGATCTGGAGCATCGAATCCACGTGGTCGAGGAGTACGAATGTCGCCGCAGTGGTGACCCAACTCTATCGAGATGGAGACTGCCATGAATCTCAACGCCGCCGCAGGGCACGCCTGCATCGCCGTGACTTTGATCCGCTTCGAGCATGCCACCGGCTTCTGGGACGGCGCCGCGGCCCGCGCGCTCGACATGCTGCTCGCCCGCGACGTGTCTCGGTCCGTCTCCACCCGCTCCTGAGGAACCCTCGATGAAACTCACCATTCGCCAGATCCAACTCCCTGGACGCGTGCGGCTCGACTTCGCAGAACAGGGCGGCCGCTCCGGCACGCCGGTCATCGCGCTGCACGGCGTCACCGACTCGTGGCGCTCCTTCGAGCCGGTGCTGTCCCACCTGCCATCCGAACTGCGCGTGATGGCGCTCAGCCAACGCGGCCATGGCGACAGCGACAAGCCGGCCGGCGGATACCGGCCCGCCGACTTCGCCGCCGACGTGGCGGCCTTCATGGACGTGATGGAGATCGAGCGCGCGGTGCTCGTCGGCCACTCGATGGGAAGCGTCAACGCGATGCGCTTCGCGATCGACCACCCGTCCCGGGTCGCCGGCCTGCTGCTGGCCGGCACGATGCCGTGGTTCGGCCGGCCGCCCGAGCTGATGGCGTACCACCGCGAGCAGATCGTGCCGCTCGCCGACCCGGTGCCCGACGCCTTCGCCCGTGATTTCCAGCAGAGCACGCTGGCCCGGCCGATCGCCGTTGCGATGCTCGACCGCTTCGTCGCCGAGAGCCTGAAAGTCCCAGCGCGTGTCTGGCGCGCCGCCTTCGCCGGCTTCATCGGCGACGACTTCTCGCCGCGCCTGCGCGAGATCGAGGTGCCCACGCTGATCGTCTGGGGCCGGCACGATGCGTTCTGCTCGGCCACCGACCAGGAGGCGATGCTGGGCCTGATCCGGACCGCCCGGCTCGTCGAATACGCCGACGCCGGGCATGCGATGCACTGGGAAGAGCCGCAACGCTTCGCCCTCGACCTGAGCCGCTTTGTCACCTCGGTCGCCGTCGGCGCGGCGATCGCCTGAGCTCGGAGGACCCGACGATGACCGTTCTGATCGACCCCCTGGGACATCCGGTGAGCGGTGCCACCGCCGCCGCGATGGACCACTACGATCAGGCCGCGCACGAGCTGCGCTGCCTGATCGGCGACCCGCTCGCGACGATCGACCGTGCGCTCGCCGAGGCGCCGGGCATGTCGATCGCACACACGCTGCGGGCCTGGCTGCACCTGCTCGGCACCGAGGCGCCGGCGCTCGCGACCGCGCGCGAGGCGGCCGAGGCCGCGGCGCGCCACGCCGGAACCGATCGCGAGCGGATGCATGCGCGCTCCGCCGCGCTCGTCGCC
>NZ_JBFUIU010000318.1:0-9881 GCF_056401695.1 Variovorax sp. P4_D9 | reverse complement strand
ACCATGCCGCCCTCGGAATTGATCACCCGGCGGATGATGTCCATTTGGCTGTTCAGGTAGCCCGCGGCGTCCAGCGAGCGGATCGCGGCGGACTCGCCAAGACGCTGAATCCGGGTCGTGACGACCACGCCCTTGTCGATGGCCATGCCGCTCCAGCGCAGGCGCACACGCGCGCCATCGGGGATGGCAGGGCTGCGCGGCAGGTTGACCTTCACCAACGCCTGCTGCTCGACCTTCATATCGAACTGCGGCGACGCGCCGCCGCCGGACTTCTGCCACGCGATGCCGAGCATGGCGATCACGGTGTCGGTCGGCAGGAGAAAGCGCTCCGGGCGGATGTACCGGCCGCCGATCTTGAAGCAGATCTGGCTCTTCGCAGCTTCGCGGTCCACGGCGAAGTCGATGTCGTCGGCCTTGTTCGCGTATGCCCAGGACACTACGTCGGTGAACGCAGACATGAGCGCGTTCTTCGTCGGATCACGCGACACATCGCGCTCGAACTGGAGGCTCGATTGGGTAATGTCGCCCTGCGAGAGCGCCATCACCAGACCTGAGCTGGCGAAGTAGCCCTGCACGGGCGTCTCCGTCAGCTGGAAGTTGCGCTTGGCAAGCTGATTGACAACAGCTTCAACCTCCTCGCGTTTGGCCTTCTCCTTGTCCACGAACAGCATGACGAGCTTGTCCGTGGCCCGCACCTTTGCAACAGCAATCGAGGCATAGAGGTGAGGCGCGAGCTTCACTTCTTCGTTGATCACCTTGTCGAAGACGATCTTGTCCAGGTCGTCCGCCATCGCGATGGGCGTGCGGCTRAACCGAACACCACCCCAGTTGGCGACGTCGGGAGCATCAACCGGGGCGGTCGGGCCGGCCGACTGCCCGGGCGTAACGATGCGCCGAGGAACTTCAGCGGCCGCCGCCGGCTTTGTCACCGTACGGGCGCCCGAGACGGTGCGCACTGCTGGCGCAGACTTTTCCTTCGGTTTGCCGAGTCCAAACATTGTCGGCTCCTGGTCAGTTGGTCTCGGCGGGCTGTTGCAGACGCTCGTCCTGCACCGGCTCAAGCTGGCGCGGGATCAAGGGGATGGAGGTCTGGCCAGGCGCTACCGGACCGCTTGGGATGAACTGGACCATCGGCTGGTTCGACTTCAGCGGAGCCGGACCGCGCGGGCCGGATTGAAGGGGTGACGTGGGCGCCCCGACCGAGTTGAAGGGCATCGGGATGGCCGGCGACGGCATACCGTTCAGGGCGGCCCTCACCCTATCTGCCATCTGCGCGCCGGTCGGGATCGAAGGGATTCCGGTCCACGTGCCGGTGGGGCATGCCGCAGCTGGCACACCCTTGCGCGCGGCTTTCAGGACAACCAGGCGGCCGTTGATCGCGGTGATCACACAGCCTCCGATCCGGGCGCCAGCGCGCACTCGCTCGTACGGCTCACCGTTGAAGGTGATGTTCGCGCGCAGATCGTTCTCGATGCCATAGATCGACGCGACGGTGATGCTCCCCGGGGGCGGGCCAGAGGGCGACGCGACCTTCGGCGGCGGTTGCGTCAGGCCGGCAGCGATGGACTGCTCTTTGGCGCGAGAGAGCGCCTGCTGGTTCTCGCTGGTGATGAGCGAATCGACAGTGACCAAGCTGTCGCGCATTGCCGGGGTCTGCGGCGTCTTGTCCAGCGCGGCGGGCGCATCGGCAGCGTGTGCGACGTGAGTAAGCGCCAGGCCGGCGAACGCGGTGACAGCCAGTGCGGCAACTTGACGGAGACGAAGGGATTGCATGGGCGAGGTTGCCTTTGAGAGATTGAGATCTGCGGCTGATCGCTGATTGGCGTTGGCGTAGATGACGGCCTTGATGTCTGCGGTCAGTGCGGAGGACTTGAGGTCGGCCTTTTCGCCGTCAGCCCGCTTGAAATACATGCTGATCTGCTGCCAGTCAGCTTCGACACCTGCGTCGATGAGGGCGTCGATGCTGCGCAGAGGGGCCTTCAGCGTGAAAGTGGCGGCGCGCAGTTGGGGCACTGATGCGACCATTGGTACCGAGGTGCCATCGCCCTTACGAGGGGGTGTGATCTCGACCGGCACGAAGGTCAGGTCGCCGACCTGGCCGAAAGAAGGCTGGAGCTTCTGCAGGCGGCTGACCGTCTCCACCATATGGGACTCGACCGAGCGCAGGGCCTCGAACTTGAACGGCTGGGCCGCCTGCGTGAGGCTCCAGGTCGCGACGATCGTGTCCAAGCCCCGGTACTGCACCGTCCAGCCAGCGGGGGTGTCTTCCTTCATCTCGCGATTGAGGCGACCGATCTGGCTCCGGGCGAACGTCGCGGCGCAACCCCAGCGCCGACCGCCTTGAGCGGCCATGCCAGGCTGCGGAGCGACGGGGGCCGCTGCGTTGCAAGTAGCGGTCTGCAGGTCCCATCCGCCCCAGACGAGCTGGACGGAGCCGAGCGACACGCGCACTGCGGCGAGTCCTTGCGGATCCGCGGCGCGGTGGACATCTGCCCACGCCTGGGTCGCGCGCGCCCAGGCCTGCTCCGGCGGTTCTTCGGCGCTTTGGCTGAGGCGCGCCAGGCGCTGGCGCTCCTTTTCCTGATACATGCTCCAGCCTTTGTTGACGACGGCAACGAGGACGGCAACGCCGACCACCGCGATCACCGGCGTCGGGATCTGGCCGCTCTTCTTGGGCAGCGCCTGCAGCACGTCCTCTTCGCCTGTCGCCGCAAGCATGAGGTCCTGAGCCGTCAGGCTGCGAGCCTTGTCGCCCAGGTCGTGACCCTCGAGGTTCGTGAAGATCGCGTAGGTGATGTTGTCCTCGATGCCGTTCGCGATCTCCTGACGCGCGGCCTCGATCAGCTCCATGTCGTTGTCCGACAGGATGACGCGGTCGATCGAGGAAGGCTGGCCACCCCGGATCACTGCGAACCAGTACTCGTTGGTGTCAGGGAACAGCTTGAGCGCGTAGATCGCATCACCGCCGTGCTGGCGTGCAGCGACGCGAGCGGCCGCGAAGACCTTGGTTCCTGCCGGCGCAGCAGTYGCCAGAACGAGTCCGTAGCCGAACTGCTGAAGCGACGAGAGCAGATGGGTTGCGCCGCCGCCCCGGGCGATCTTGATGGCATCCGCACGCGTTGACGAGCGGGATGCGACGGCGCGCCAGCTCACACCGAAAGCAATCGCCTTCGGCTCGTTTTCGTCAACCGCAACCACCAGAGGCAAACGTCCGCTGTCCTGGTTGGATTTCGTCTTCTTCTTGAAAAAGGCCACAGAGAGTTCCTTGGGAGATCCGGTCAGTCATGCGAGGCGGCGACGGCTTTCACATGAATCAGATACCTTCCTCTGCGATCGCGGTCACGAGCAGAACCATTCGGCTCTTGGTGTGGCGGCCCTGGTCCGAGCCACCGAGCGCCATGGGCAAGTTGGCACCGAGGCGACGGCTGGTCACCGAGTTGGAGTTGGATTCGATGCCTCCGATGACAACCGTCTGGCCCGAGCGCACGGGCACTTCCTGAATCACGCCCTGCCCGTCGATGGTTTTCTGCTGAACCGTGACAGCCGAATCGCCAGCCCCCACGGTGAACGCCTTCAGCGGCTGCGCGCTCGTCACGTCGAAGCTCACCGACAGGAAGATCGTGCCGTCGGCCTTGGCGGTCGGCACGAGGGTCACGAACGTGCCCACCGTCTCTTCCTTCTGGGTCACCGTCGGCGCCTGAGCGCTCGTGCTGATGATTGACGAGCTCACGGCGGTGGCCTGCACCTGGTCGACGTAGTTGAACGTCGTGCGGATCGCCTGGGTGACCGGACGGCCCGAGGTGGTCGTGAGCGGGAACGAGCGACGGTTCACCACGGTGCCCACTTCATTCAGAGCTTGGACCACGGCATCACTGCCCGACATCTTTCCAGTCGTACGGCTCCATCCCATCGTGCCGACCTGCGATGCGACCAGGGACGCCGGCGAGGTAACCGAGGAAGCGCTATTTGCCGCCTTGTAGATCAGGTTCCAGTCCAACCCATAGTCGTTGTCATCCCTCGTCGTCACTTCGATCGACTCGATCAGGACGCGCACACGGCGCGACATCAGCTTGTTCTGGTCTTCGACGTACTTGCCGATGCGGGCAAGGGCCTGTGCCGTATCGGTCACGACAAGGGTCTGACTTTCCTGGCTGATCACGGCCTTGCCGCTCATGGTCAGCAGCGCGTCGATGGTGTCTTTCATGCCCGTGATCAGGTTCTGATCCTTGGTCGTGAAGCCGGTCTTGCTCTGCGACTCGAACACGTTGTTCGAACCACCATTTCGCCCGAGAGTGGCTGACGTGGTCGCGACCTGGGGAATAGCGGAGAGTTGGAAGATCTTGGTCTCGACGCGGTAGAACTCGGCACCCGTAGGTACCGGTCGCCATGAGACATCAGCCTGGCGGGCGATGTCGTCCAGCAGCTGCCAAAGCGGCACGTTCGATGCCTGGAGCTGCACGCGCGACGGACCGAGGATCGGCGCATCCTTGTTGGACATCTTCGCAGCGAACATACTGGGCGGGAGCAGCGCGTCGGGCGTTGCCGTGATGATCAGGGCCGAGGCCTCGGCAACCTGGTACAGCGCGGTCTGCAGGTCGACCGATCCGCGCTGAAAGTTGGCGGTGATCGGCACCGAGCGGCGCAGAGCCGACGGCATCTTGATCTCGCGCGCCAGAGGCTCCTGGTTCCCGGCGATGAAGGGGCGCGCCACGTCTTGAGCCGCGATTCGCACACGCTCCGAGTCGCGGATCTGGTAAACCAACGGGTTGCGCTTGGCGGCGATGTCCTGGTCCGCCGCCCCGGCGTCGACCAGAACGTTCTTCTGATAGGCGCAGCCTGCGAGGACTGCGACAACCACGGGAAGAAGTACGAGGCGAACGGAGTTCATGTTGTTTGTAAGTCCTAAGCGAACGTTGTGCGGGTTGGGGTGGATCATCTGCCCATCCGATCGCAGAGCTCCGCCTTGGGAACGACGCGCAGCACCTTGTTCGAGTAGAAGCACGGCTGCAGCGGCATGTTCGTCAGGTCGGTGCTGGACAGGAGCGCGCGGACGGCGCCCTTGAAGTCGGTGCCGAGATCTGCGGAGGAGAGCACCGGCAGGTCGAAGGGAACAGTCCAGTGCTCAGGGTCGTGAGTCCAGCCGGCACGCTTGGACCAGCTGACGAGCGCTTCCCGAATGGTCCTGTCGCTGCGCGAGATCGTGAAGGATTGCGCCACCGGGGCTGCAACTGATGGAGCCGCCTGCACGGCACCACCCACTGGCGTCGCCACGACGCCCTCGCCCGCGGCATCTCCCTTGGCTGCGGCAGGCGCCGCTGCGGCAGCCGGCGCGGGCCGGGTGTCCACGAACCCGGCAAATGCGCTGCCCGCGGAAGCCGCCAGGACGAGTGCGAGAAGAGCTGCGCGAGGTGCGCTGGTCGTTGCCCGCGCCGAGGCGCGTCGAGGTGCGCTAATGAACATRGGAGGATGGAGGCCGATCGGCTGCGGGTGATTGAGCGAGGCGACGAGAACTCAGAAGGAGAACGCGCCGCTGCGACTGGCGCCCGTCGGCGCTGTGTCGGTCGTTTTTGTGTGTTTTTGATCAGTTTTTTGTTCCCTGTAAGAAGGTTGCTACAAAACAATGTGTACGGATTAGAGCATGCTCGTTCTTTTCGATGCAAGGAATCGATCAAAGTTGGCGATGCAATTTTGCAAATCCGCGCCCGACTAATGTTGCGAACGTATTCAGGTCGCCCCAAGCACATGACAACGTCCATCAGGGAGGCCGAGCTCGGCGAGCCGCACATTCCGTCCTCGATCGCCCTCCCCCGGAGCTCGAGTCGCTCGCCTGGCGCAAGCGCACGATTCACGTCTTCCATCTCCCGGAGGAGCAGTTCCTCATGCTGGCGCCCGATCACATCTACGAGCGCTTTGGGCATCGCGTGCTCGACTCGGGGCCAAGCGAGCGGACGGCTTGTCGGCAGAAGAGGCCGTCCGGTGAGCTACGACATTGAGCGCAATACACAGCTGCAGCAGCTCGAGCAGGTGCTAGCGCCGGAGGAGGAGGAAGCCGCGGCGCCGCGCGGCTGATCAGCTTGCCTGGCTGTATCAGGCCGCTTGCGCGGTGGCCGCCGGCCTGACGTAGCTCGCGACCAAGCCCTGCACGTGCTTCCGCGCAGCCACGTCGTGCGATGCCATGGCAGCAAGGTAGCTACGTCGGCTCTCTTCGGGCGGCGAATTGCCCGTGCTGTGCGCGAACGCCGCGTACCCCAGGAAGTCGCAGATCTCGGTGACCGCCGGCCCCGTCTGGGCATCGAGCTTCGCGTATTTGTGCTTGATGACAGCCATGAACCCCCGCCCGGGAAGCTCCGCACGACCCGGCGCTCCATACTCCAGCTGCTTCTTCGCCCACTCCGCAGCGATCACGTCGCAGGGGCTGGACATGTCCAGGAAGCTGTAGACGGTCGCAATCGGGACACCGGTCCGCGGCTTCCCGACGATGGCCGCGGGCCCAAGCAACTCGACCCGATAGATGCCCGGCTTCTCGACGATCGCAATCCCAGTGCCTTCGGGGACGCAACTGTCAAGCAGGCAGGGGATCGGGATTGGCTCCTTCGCAAAGAGCGCGTGGGACGATCCACCAGTAATACTTTTGCATGCCGCGTGCGGCGCGCGTTCTTTCATCGCCCTTGGGCGAATTGGTCGTCCACGTGGCGAAGTCGATTCGAGGGAGAAATGGAGGTCTGGTATCGATGGTCACGACACCAGCATAAGGGACGGGACTCCGGTCCGTAAGGTCAGCGGACGCGAAAACGAGCTACGAGCGTCCGGGGATCTTGAAGGTTCGACCGACCTCGCGCACCTGGTCCCAATCGTTGGTTGCCTCGATTGTGTGTTTTGCGTGGCGGATGATTCGATCGCGGAGATCGGCGTCACGCACGAGGGGATGGGTAGGATCCACCTTTGCCAGTTCGTTCAGCGCAGCCACTCTTAGCGCCAGATTCGCTGCGTTCAAGTCCCGATACTGGGTCTGTAAACGCAAAGACGCATCGCGCTCGGCGGCGATCCTATCGATGATCTCCTGACCACGGGATACCTCGGCCGCGAGCTGGCGATCAGCGATGACACGGTCGGTGTGCCGCGCCATGTCGTTCAGAAATCCATCGTACTGGCTCATATCCTAGCTCTTACAAGATGGTCAAGCTGGCGAACATTGTCGCCCAAGTCAGAGGCCTTCGCCACGCGCGCCACTCCTGGTAGGGGGCGTGTTGGGCCCGCTGCCGCCTGGGTTGTCCTTCATGCTCGCTGGCCGCCTTGCCCCACTGCGCACGGCATCACCCATTCCCTGCTGGCCGAACCGCCCGAACGCCATGAACTGGCCACGCGTGTTCTGTTCCGCCTCGCGGCCGAGCTGGGCGCCGATCGCCTTGCCCGCCCACGCGAGCGCTTGGTCGGGGAGCATGACCGAGAGGTTGCTCAGAGTGGTGACCAGCGTATGCATCAGGATCCAGAAAATGAACAGGAAGCCGATCACGGAGAAGATGCCGGTGATTGAGTTGCCCTGCACGTTCGACATCACTGACGGATAAAGCCAAAAAAGGAAACTGCCCATGACCATCATGAGCGCGGCCGCCGCGACGAAGCCGAGCAGCATGAGAAACGGTCGGAACAGCATGTTGATGATAAAGAGATAGCCCGTTTCAGTTCGCTGGCCCATCCCCTCCCCGTTCGCATCCAAGTGGACAAAGGCCCAGATCGGGCCTGCGGCGATGCCCTCGAAGAAGATGGTTAGGTACTGAACCAAGCCACCCCACCAGTTCACGAACGGAATCATCGGGATCCACAAGCTCATGATCATCCCGACGATGAACATACCGCCGACGATCGCCGGCAGTAGTGGTCCCAGCGCCTTGAGCGGCGCCAGGACCTTGCCGATCGTGCTCCCTGCCACCTTCATGATCGTGCTGCCAATGATATTTGTTCCAGTGCTGTTTTCCGTGATCTGGTTCATGTACGAGTAGACGGTGAACAGCGACTCGGCCGCGACCATCAGGTAGTCCCCCATATTTTTCATCGCGATGATCGGATCGATCATCCGCAGCTCCCCATTGGTACTCCACCCCCCGCCCGCAGTGGATGTCGCACCACCGGCGCCAGCCGTGGACATATCGATCAGGTCCATCGCGAACGTCTGGCCCAAGCTGCAGTTGCCTGTTGGGCGATAGCCCGGCGGCGCGATTGCGCCCGCGACTATGCGGCACAGGCCTTGCCAAGACGACGCGCCCGCCGCGGAGTTGGCATTGGATTCGTCCGACGCAGCTGCAGCGCTTGCCGAGTTGAGCCCGGTGAGGACCGTATCCAATGCGGTGTTGTAGCCGCCGTCGGTGTTCCTGATCCCCATCGGAATCGGCGAGAAGCTGACGGACTGAGCCGCCTGAGCCACGGCTGCATTGACCTCGGCGAGCGTCGCGTACCAAGCGCCGGCACCGAACCAGCCGAACTTCTTCATCGAGTCAACGGCCTGCGCGGACAGCGAGTTCACCCCCTGCTCCGCTTCCCCTAGCTGAGGCTGGATCGCCAAATAGTAGGTCGTCGCAATACCTTCAAGCCGAAGGACGGGCACCACGGGACGAGCACCCCCCGTGGTTTGGTAAGCCTTGTAGTCGCGGTACCACTGATCGGCAAGCGTTGCGATCTGATTCACGTAGTTTCCGAAATTGCCCGTAGCCCGAGCCTGCATTGCCTGCGCGATGCCGTCATAGTTGACGGATGCAACCCGATAACCTCCGGCAGAACTGCTCGAACGGCTACCGTCCTTGACGGTCGCCGTTACCTTTACACCGCCGCAGAACGCACGCTCCTCCGGCTTCCCATACTGGACGCCGGTGATCCCGCCTGGCGTAGTCGCAGCCACTCGCTCAGCCGTCATATCCACGCCGTTCGCCTCCTGAGCGCTCGCGTAGTCGTTCTGGGCGTTCATGCAGATCCGCGCACGGAACACTGCGAAGGCCGCCTCCTCCAACGACGCACCGCCAGGTGCCTTGGGACTCACGAAGGACGGAGCCACCAGCGTTGTCATGTTGTTCGTCCCGTTCACCATCGCGTCGAACCCTAGATTCGCCGCGCCAATCCCCAGCGTAGTGGCAAACACCAAGACGGCCTGGGAAAGCGAGAAGCCTCCGAATGCCGGGATCAGGCTGGCCACGCCGGTCACCATCCTGATCGGCAGCCACACCTGCGAAAGCTTCTTGCCCATGAGTTGGCCCTCGTGCGCGGTCTGGACGATGGCCACCCCGATGCCGTATGTCGCCCAGATGGTGCCGGCCACCAGGATGAACGTGTTGAAGACCAGGAACATGGAACCCAAAAGGGTCGATGCGCTCCCGATCGCGGCGAAGGGATTGGTGAAAAACGTTCCCAGCAGAGCGGTGAACGCCTGCGTGGACATGTCGGTCGACTTGGTTGCGTCCAGGTAGGGCTGGGACAGCTGAACTGTTCCGCTGCTTTGTGCCGCCGCGATGCCCGCGATGAACATGGACACCAGGACTGCGACAAGCCTGGCGAGGACGTGCGCCAACGATCGGGCACGGCGGCGGATCAAGTTCGCCGGTCCGCTCGATTCTGGGCCTATAGATGCTGGGATGGCAGCGGGTGGTGCGAAACGCATAGAAGATCCTGAATCACATCGGCTCGCAGAATTCTCGGCCTACTTGAAGAGGCCTCGGATATTGCATTCAAAAAACATCTCTTTTATCCGCCACGTACTACTGCCACGGAAAAACGATGGTCACCGATCGTATCAGCGAGAGTAGGAAGGGGTTCGAATTTTTGGATATTCGTGCGGGGACCCCGCAACAGCGACCTCCGAAGCTGAAATGGGCGCAAATGCTCTCGCCTCGGCC
>NZ_JBFUIU010000317.1:0-9928 GCF_056401695.1 Variovorax sp. P4_D9 | reverse complement strand
TCACCTCCCTTTCGCGCCGCGGCGTGCTGCGCGCCGGCGGCGCCGCCGCGGTCATCGCCTCCAGCGGCCTGATCGCCACGCGCGCCTGGTCGCAGCAGCGCAAGCTGAGCTTTGCATGGAACGCATCCGCCTTCTGCCTGTCGCCGGTGGTGGTGGCGCAGGAGCGCGGCATCTTCGAGAAGAACGGCCTGCAGGTCGAGCTGATCAACTACACCGGATCGACCGACCAGCTGCTAGAGTCGCTCGCGACGGCGAAGGCCGACGCGGCGGTGGGCATGATCCACCGCTGGCTCAAGCCGCTCGAATCGGGCTTCGACGTCAAGATCGTCGGCAGCTCGCACGGCGGCTGCGTGCGGCTGGTCGGCGTCAAGGAAGCCGGCGTGACCGATCTGCAGAAGCTCAAGGGCAAGACCATCGGCGTGTCGGACATCGCGAGCCCGGGCAAGAACTTCTTCTCGATCCTGCTCAAGAAGAACGGCATCGATGCCGACAACGATGTCAGCTGGCGCCAGTACCCGGCCGACCTGCTCGACATCGCGGTCAACAAGGGCGAGATCCAGGCGATCGCGGATGGCGACCCCACGCTCTACCTGATCGAGAAACGCAACAAGGGGCGCTACCAGGAACTGGCCTCGAACCTCTCCGGCGAATACAAGGACAAGGTCTGCTGCATCGTCGGCGCGCGCGGCGAACTGGTGCGCAAGGAGAAGCCGGTGGTGGCGGCGCTGGTTCGCTCGATCGTGCAGGCCTCGGACTTCGTGGCCGAAAACCCGAACGAATCGGCGAAGCTGTTCGCGAAGTACTCGCCCAAGGTGCCGGTCGACGACCTGCAGGCGCTGCTCGGCACGCTCACGCACGCCCATCATCCGGTCGGCAGGAAGCTGCGCGATGAAGTCGAGTTCTATGCGCGCGACTTCCGCTCGGTGGGCGTGCTGAAGCAGAGCACCGACCCCGCGCGGCTCRCCAACCACGTCTCGGTGGACGTGCTGGCATGACGACCGCCGAGAAGCTCCTTGGTGCGCCGCGGCCTCAGGCGGTGCCCGCGCGGGTGCATATCCGCCGAGACGCAGAGGCCGTGGCCGTTCCCGCCGCGCTGCACGAGCCGGTCATGACCGGCACCTGGTGCACCGGCATCGTTGCGGCAAGCGCGTGGCTGTCGCTCGGCGCGCTGACCGTCTTTTGGCCCAATCGCGAGGTCGGCTTCAGCGACTGGAACTTCACGAACGAGTTCGGCGTCGGCGCGATCGCCGTCGCCGCCGCGCTCTTGGGGGTAGCACTGCTCGGTGCCCGCGCCGGACGGATCGGCCGTCGGCTGCGGCCGGCCGGCCGGTGGCTCGTCGCCGCACCGCTGCTGCTCGCGTTGTGGGAAGTTCTCACGGCCAAGCTCGGCCTGCTGCCGCCGCCCTTCTTCGCGCCGCCGCAAAGCCTGCTCGACGTCGCCTACGAGGACTGGAGCCGGCTCGGCCTGTCGACCGCGCATTCGCTGCGGCTGCTGGCGCACGGCTTCGTGATCGGCGCGCTGGTCGGCTTCGCCACCGGCGTGTGGATCGGCTGGTCGCGCATCGCGGGCTACTGGGTGCATCCGCTGCTGCGCTTCCTCGGGCCGGTGCCGGCATCGGCGCTGCTCCCGCTGGCCTTCTTCTTCGCGCCCTCGAGCTACGCGGCCGCGGTGTTCCTGGTCGCTCTCGCGGCCTTCTTCCCGGTGGCCGTGCTGAGCTGGTCCGGCGTGGCATCGGTCAACAAGAACTACTACGACGTGGCGCGAACGCTCGGAGCGCCGGAATGGTTCCTGGTGCTGCGCGTCGCGGTTCCGGCGGCACTGCCGCAGGTCTTCGTCGGCCTTTTCATGGGGCTGGGCGCATCGTTCTCGGTGCTGGTCACGGCCGAGATGATGGGCGTCAAGGCCGGCCTCGGCTGGTACCTGCAATGGGCCCAGGGCTGGGCCGCCTACGCGAACATGTACGCGGCGCTGCTGGTGATGGCCGTGCTGTGCTCGGGGCTGATCACGCTGCTGTTCGCGGTGCGAGACCATGCGCTCTCGTGGCAGAAGGGGACGGTCAAATGGTAGGCACAACAAGCGCCGCCGCACCCCGGTCGACAGCGAACGCCGGCGCCGGGATCGCCATGCGGAACGTAAGCCACTGGTTCAAGCTGCCGACCGGCGTACTGCAGGTGCTCGACAGCATCGACCTCGACGTGCGCCCGGGCGAGTTCGTCGCACTGCTGGGGCCGAGCGGCTGCGGCAAGTCGACCCTGCTGCGGCTGGTGGCGGGGCTCGAACCCGCGACCGCCGGCGCGATCTCGCAGGACGGCGAGCCCATCACTCGGCCCGACCCTTCGCGCATCGTCGTCTTCCAGGACCCGACGCTCTATCCGTGGCGCAGCGTCTGGGACAACGTCGCGCTGGGCCTGCAGGCCCGCGGGCTGCTGAAGACGCAACGCTCGCGCGTCGACGACGCGCTCCGGCTGGTCGGCCTCGGCGACTTCGCGAAGAGCTTCCCGCATCAGCTGTCGGGCGGCATGGCGCAACGCGTCGCGCTGGCCCGCGCGCTGGTCAACGACCCGCGGCTGCTGGTGCTCGACGAGCCGCTGGGCAAGCTCGATTCGCTGACGCGGATCGCGATGCAGAGTGAGCTGGTGAGCCTCTGGCAGCGCGCCGGCTTCTCGGCGCTGCTGGTCACGCACGACGTCGAAGAGGCGCTGTTCCTGGCCAACCGCGTGGTCGTGCTGAGCGACCGGCCGGCGCGCATCACCGCCGAACTGGTGGTCGACCTGCCCTACCCCCGGCATCGCGGCCATCCGCGGCTGGCGGAGCTCCGGCACGAGGCGCTGCGCCATCTCGGCCTCGACGCCACATGGTAGGTGGCCTGGCTGACGCATGAGCGACATGAGCGCCGCGGGTATCGAATGGCTGAATCCGCTGATCAGCCTGCTGGAGGGAGCGCAGTCGGGGCTGCTGCGCCTGCTGGATTGGCTCGGTGTCGCCGGCAGCAGCCACGGCCAGCCGGCTTGGCCGTGGGCGCTGCGCCTGTCGGGCGAAAACCTGCTGATCGATCTCGGGCAGGCGCGGCGGCTGGCGTCGACATTCGCAGTGCTCGCGCTGGCCGTGCTGGTCGTCGTGGTCGCCTGCTTCTGGCGACGCCGGCGCCGGGTCCTGCTGGCGCTGGTGCCGCTGCTGCTGGTGCTCGCGCCGTGGCCGGCCGCGCAGGTGGTGCTGGTGCCCGCCTATCCGACCAGCTTTCATCGCTCGCCTACGGGCTTCAGCGCCGAGTCCATCGCGCGCGGGCGCACGCTCTACGCCGCGCATTGCGCGGGCTGCCATGGCCTCGATGGGCGAGGCCGGGGCGCCCTCGCGGCCGCGCAGCCGGTGTGGCCCCCGGACCTCGCCGGGCCCTTGCTGTGGCGGCGCGCAGATGGCGATCTGCTGTGGCACGTGCGCCATGGCACGACCGATCGGCTTGGCCGCACGACCATGCCGGCGTTCGCGCAGTTGACGGACGGCGAGGCCTGGGCGCTGATCGACTTCATGAAGGCCCAGGGCGCGGGCCAGAGCCTGCGCGCGAGCGGTGCCTGGCGCCAGCCGATCGGCCTTCCGGATGTCGAGGTTCGATGCGAGGGGCGCGAACCGCGCCGGCTCGCGAGTTGGCGTGGACAGCGGGTGCACATCGTCGCGGCCGGCGAGGCGGCCGAACCGCTCGAGGATCCGCGCCTGATCACCATCCGCCTCCGGCCCGCCAGCGTCGGCACGGCGACGCGCGCGTCCGGATGCATCGTCGAATCATCCGCCGCGTGGGATGCGTTCGCGCTGATCGCCGGTACCGACCCGATGGACGGCACGCAGCTGCTCGCGGACCGCGATGGCTGGCTGCGGGCGCGCAGCACGCCAGGCGACGCCGGCTGGTCAGACGACGACCTGCTGTGCCGCACCGACACCGGCGCGCAGGGCACGAACGACGACACGCCGCGCGCCGACGGCCTCGGCGCGCTGATCGCGCGCATCGATGCCGAGCCGGTGCGCTTCCTCAAGGGCGGCTTCGTTCACTGAAGCCGCTCGCCTTTTCCAACTCTCAAGGATCTTTCTCATGACACACCCATCGCGCCGCCATTTCGTGGCCCACACGCTCGCCGGCGCCGCGGCGCTCGCCTTGCCGATCCCCTTCGTGCACGCGCAGGCGCGCCCCGTGCTCAAGGCCGGCGACCAGAAGGGCGGACTGCGTGCGCTGCTCGAAGCCGCGGGCGAACTGGAAGGCCTGGGCTACGACATCCAGTGGTCGGAGTTCCCCGCCGCGGCGCCCTTGGCCGAGGCGCTCAATGCCGGGGCCGTCGACTCGGGCCCGATCGGCGATGCGCCGCTGGTCTTCGCCCTCGCGGCAGGCACGCGCGTCAAGGCCATCGGTGCGAACCGCTCCGACGCCTATGGCACGGCCGTGCTGGTGCGGCCCGACTCGCCGCTGAAGACGGCGGCCGATCTCAAAGGCAGGAGCATCGCCACCAACCGCGGCTCGATCGGCCACTTCGTCACGCTCAAGGCCATCACCGCGGCCGGCCTCAAGCCGGAAGACGTGACCCTGCGCTTCCTCGCGCCCGCCGATGCCAAGCTGGCATTGACGCAGGGCTCGGTCGATGCCTGGGCCACCTGGGAGCCCTACACGGCGCTGGCGGAAACCAGCCGGCACGCGCGCGTGCTGGTGAGCGGACGGGGCCTGCTGCCCGGCCTGAGCTACCTGGCCGCAACCGACGAGGCGATCGCCGCCAAGCGGCCGGTGCTGCAGGACTTCCTGCAGCGCGTGGTGAAGGCGCAGGCCTGGTCGTACCGCCATGTCGACGCCTTCTCGGCCACGCTCGCGAAGATCATCGGCATCCCGCCCGAGGCCGCGAAGCTCCAGTTCGAGCGCCGCCAGCAGAAGTGGGTACCCATCGACGCGCAGGTGATCGCCGACCAGCAGCGCACCGCGGACTTCTATCACCAGGTGGGTCTGATCAGGCAGCCGCTGGATGTGCGCCCGACCTTCGACACCGGCTTCGCGACCGCGGTCTGATCCGGCCGGCCGACCGGCGGCCTCCCGCTTCAGCGATCCAAAAGGTTGGGAAGCCCGGCATTCGCATAGCCGGAGACGAAGGGCTTGCGCTGCCCGTCGTCGGTGAACACGCTGCGCCGAATGGTGCCGATGTTGCCGCCATAGACGTGCACGCTGACCGACACCCGGTCATCGAAGGCGTTGATCACGCGATGGATGTCTCCGACCGTGGGCGAGACGGCTTCGACCTGGCCCGGGACGAGCCGCCTGGGCTCGCCCTGCGGCGCCGGAACACCGTCCTGCATCACGAACGACTGCGCATTCTCCGCACCTCGCAGCATGCCCACGAGCCCCCATACCGTGTGGTTGTGCACCGGCGTCGCCTGGCCCGGGCCCCAGACGAAGGACACCAGCGAGAAGCGTTCCGCCGCGTCCAGGTGCAGCAGGTACTGCTGGTAGTACTGCGGATGGGGGCGTGCATATTCGGGCGGCAGCCAGTCGTCGGTGGCGACGAGACGAGCGAGCAGCAAGCCGCCCTCGCGCAGGATGCGAGGCTCATCGGCATTCTGTTCGAGCAGTGCCGTCAGCGCCGACACGAAGTCTCGAAGCGGGGCCAGTGCGGTGGTGGTGTTTGGCATGGCCGACGATGTTAGCAATGGCAGGCGGCTAGCGCAGCTGCCGGGGWAACAGGCGCACCGCCAGCGCGCCCAAGCCCGATGCCGTCGCCAGCGCAGTCACACCCATCCAGCCCCATGACGGCAGCAGCAGCGCCGCGAGGGCGGAGCCCGCGGCCATGCCGATGAACATGCCCGTGAACAGCACCGCGTTGAGCCGGCTGCGCGCCGCCGGCTCGATGCCGTAGACGATGGTCTGGTGCGCGATCAGCGTGGCCTGCACGCCGAGGTCGAAGCCTATCGCGCTGGCTGCCAGCAGCCACAGCTGGGCGTGGGACGACAGCAGCGGCATCAGCGCCATGGCCGCGAACGACAGGACGACCATTCCGGCGCCGAGCCGCGTCACGAGTTCGGGCCCGCGGCTGTCGGCCAGTCGACCGGCGAGCGGCGCGGCCAACGCACCGGCGGCGCCGGCCAGCCCGAAGGCACCGGCCGCGGCGCTGCCGAGATGGAAGGGCGCGCCGTGCAGCATCACGGCCAGGGTCGACCAGAAGGCGCTGAAGCCGATCGCYAGCAAGCCCTGCGCCAGCGTCGCCCGACGCAGCGCGCCATGGCGCCGCCACAGCGCGGCCAGCGAGCCCAGCAGCGCGCCATAGGCCAGTTGCGTAGTGGGCCGGAAGCGGGGCAGGCCGCGCCAGGCCGCAGCGCCGATCAGCGCGATGCTGGCCGCTGCCACCACGAACATCGCGCGCCAGCCGAAATGCTCTGCCACGAAGCCGCTCACCACGCGCGACAGCAGGATGCCCAGCAGCAGCCCCGTCATCACCATGCCGACCACCTTGCCGCGATGCGACTCGGGTGCCAGCGTGGCGGCGGCGGGAACGATGTCCTGCGCCATGGTGGCGGCGAGGCCGATCGCCAGGCTGGCCACCAGCAGCAGCCCGATGCCCGGCGCGGCACCGGCCAGCAACAGGGCCGCGCACAGCGCCGCCGCCTTCGCGAGGATGATGCGGCGCCGGTCGAAGCGGTCGCCGAGCGGCGCCAGCAGCAGGATGCCGAGCGCGTAGCCCAATTGCGTCAGCGTCGGCACGAAGCCGACCGCGCGCGTCGAGGCGCCGATGTCGGCGCCCAGCACGCCGAGCATCGGCTGGCTGTAGTAGATCGACGCCACCGCCAGTCCGGCGTCGGTGGCCAGCAGCAGGACCAGCGAAGCCGGCAGCTGCCCGCGCGCTTGCTGGACGTCGCGGGCGGCGTTCGCATGCACTGTTTGAATGGTCGACATGGTGAAAACCCTTGATTTCTTGAATGAACTGGAGTTTGAACGCCGTCGCATTCTTTTGGTAGCCGACGCGAGTGCACAACAGTTATACGATGCACGCATACAGCAACGCCCTGCAGCCATGCCACCGCCCGCACGCTCCACGTCTATTACCGCTTCATCCGACCGCATCGAGCTCATGAAGACCTTCGTGCAGATCGTCGAGGCAGGAAGCCTGTCAGCCGCGGCGGCGCAGATGCGGACCACGCAGCCCACGGTCAGTCGCCGGTTACAGGCACTCGAGCGCCTGCTCGGCGTGCGGCTGCTGCGCCGCTCCACGCACGCGATGAAGCTGACCGAGGACGGCGAGCGCTGTGTCGAGCGCGCCAGGGAGTTGATCGAGAGCTGGCAGGCTTTCGAGTCGGACCTGCGGGGCGACGACGACGATCCCGAAGGCATGCTGCGCGTGGTGGCGCCGCACGCCTTCGGCCAGCAGTTACTGGTCGGGCCGCTGGCCGACTACATCCGCCGCTATCCCCGGGTCAACGTCGAATGGCTGCTGCACGACCGGCGGCCCGACTTCATTGCCGAGGGCGTCGACTGCGCGATCCAGGTCGGCGAAGTGAACGACCTGGGTGTCGTCGCCATCAAGCTCAGCGAAGTGCCCCGGATCGTGGTCGCCGCGCCATCGGTGCTGCAGGGCTCGGCCCCGCCGACGCATGCACGCGAGCTCGCGACGCTGCCCTGGCTTGCGCTGCGCACCTTCTACCGCACCGAGATCCTGCTGTCGCACGTGCGCAGCGGCGAGAGCTGCCGCGTGGCCCTGCGCCCGCGCCTGAGCACCGACAGCCTCTACGCCTTGCGCAGCGCCGCCGTGATAGGCATGGGCGTGTGCGTGGGATCGACCTGGCTGCTGGCCGAGGACCTGGCGCAAGGCCGCCTGGTTCAGCTGGTGCCCGAGTGGCAGGCGGCCGCCCTGCCGGTGCATCTGGTCTATCCACAGGCGCGGCTCCAGCCGCCGAAGCTGAAGCGCTTCATCGAGGCGATGCGCTTCCAGTGGCCGACGTAGGACGTCGCCGAGCCAACTCTTGCGCCAGACGCGCGAAGGCGACCGCTTCATTCGTCGCTGCAAAAGGAAAAGTCCAATATCCAATGGGACGATTCACGATTTCCAACGAAATAATTCTTGTGCTCCGAAGAAAGTCGTTGCCTATACTTTTTTGCATTTGCCGCAGAGAAAAGAGAGGAAGTAATGGCATGTGCCACAAACAGGGTTCCAGTGAGCGGCGACGGCCGCGGCGCGATACAAAGTCTGCTGCTCGAGGGAGGCCAATCTGCCAATGTCAAAGTGCAATTCGGATCTCAAGCATCCGCTCAAGCAGGCCGATGCCCATCCCAAAGAACGTGCGCCGATGCGGCGAGTTCCGCCGGCGTCGCGACCCTAGGTGCACCCGGCCTTCATGACCGACAACCATGCCCTGCTGGTTGAAGACAGGACGTACGCGACCATCCTCTGACCGCCCGACCGCTGAACGGGATCGGCAATCGGAGCCGGCGGCTCAAGTCTCGACAGCCGCGCGCACCTGCTGCAGCAGATTTCCGACGTACGGGTCCTCGATCGCCAGTGCCTGCAGCTGCGCCGCCAGTTGTTCCAGGTAGTCGCGGTTGGTGCCCAGCACACCGGTGCCCCGGGCGATGCACGCAGCGGTCTCCTCCAGCGGGCATTCGCCGACGTGGTCGGGGTGCTCGGCGTTGGCCGCGAACACCAGCGCCGTGACCGTGCCCTGCGGCGTCTGCACCGGCAGCAGCGCCGGCGCGTAGCCGCCGCGAATCATCTCGCGCCGCCACAGGATCGCCGACTCGGCGTCGGCGCATGCCGCGTCGATGCGGAACGCCAGGCCATGGCAGTCGCCATCGCCGGGCTCCAGCGACAACATCAGTCCGGGGTACTCAGGCGAGCCGCGGCCGATCGTCGCTCGAATGCTGAAGCGTCGCCGATGACTGGCCAGCGTCGCCAGCCGGATCTCGGCGAATCGGAACGCCGGATCCCACATCAGCGATCCGTAGCCGTAGACCCAGAGGTCGCGGTCGCCGACCGTCGCGCCGATGACCTCTCGACGCGATGCTTCCAGCGCCTCGTCGGTCCAGCGCCAGTTGGCCGGCCGGCCAAGACCGCGCGCGCGCGCGTCCCAGGCCGCCAGCACCGCCGGCGTGGCGCGCAGTTCGGAGCGCTCGGGTGGCGTGATCCGGCCGCGCAGGCGGGGGACATGGACAAAGGCATCAGGGGTCATTAACTGCTCCTGGAGAGCGCGACAGTGAAGCACATCCGGACATCCCGGAAGTTTGACGCACATCAAGACCGGCGGTCGAATGCCGAAGATCCCCGCAAGGCCAACCTGACGGAGGAAACCATGCTCGACAACGGACCTCACCATTCACTCAGGCTTGGCGACGCTTCTGACTCGCATGGATCGCCGTGGTTGCCGCAACGGGCGCGGCGGCTGAATCGCCGATACGCAGCACCGATGTCGCGCACGAGGGCGACAGCTACGTCGTCAAGGCCCAGATGTTCGCCCCGGTGCCGCCGGCGCTCGCATGGCAGGTTCTCATTGATTTCCCCAACATGGCGATCTGGGTACTGAACCTCGGCGACAGCCGCGTCGTCAAGCTGGGCGACAAGGAAATGACGATCGAACAGCATGGCACCGCCAAGTTCGGTGGCCTCAGCCTCCCCTACACGAGCGTGCGCGAGATCGTGCTGACCCCTCATACTAAATTGCGTTCAAAGATATAGAAGGTATCCATTCGAACCCAGTCATTGACTGGGTTTTCGTTGGATTGGATTCGAGGGCGACGAGCCCGTGGGTCAGGGCGCTTTCGACGGCGTCCAGATTGGCGAAGACGTGGTTGGCGAAGCAGTCCTCGCGCAACGACTCCCACAGGTGCTCAGCGGGGTTGAGCTCCGGGCTGTACGGGGGCAGGAAGATCAATCGCATGTTCTGCGGAACGGCAAGATCACCGGCGATGTGCCAGCCCGC
>NZ_JBFUIU010000316.1:0-9955 GCF_056401695.1 Variovorax sp. P4_D9 | reverse complement strand
GGTTCGCCCCGGAATAGACCGCCGGGGGCGCAATCGACGCCACTGCGGCCGGAGATGCCGGCACGTCCACGACGGGTAGCTCCGGAGCCTTCTTCGGCGCGGTTGGCACCGCGACAACCTTTTGAGTCTGCTGCTCCGAACCCACCAGCAGGATCCCGGCGCCAGCGGCGGCGATAACGTCGTCGCTTACGACCCAGGTGCCCTGTTGGGTACACGGGTCAGGCTGATTCGCTCCCCGGATTCCCAGGTGCAATTGAAGACGATTGGCGGCGGCGGCGCGTCAGCGGGCGCGAAGGGGTCCGGATCGCGCTCCCTGCGGTCATCGCACCCGCGCAGAGCCTGGGGGTGGGCGAGCTCGTTGATCTCCGCGAACTTGCCTCCGGAGAGTTCGAAAGGCTCCCCTGCCTTGATCAGCCGTCCGAAGAAAGCCGTCGCGAAGCGGGCATAGGCGGCCTGCGCCTCCTCGGTCGTAGGGGACTCAATCGTCTCGCACGACGACACCTGAGAAAAAATGAGCGAAAAGAAGAACACCCTTGCAATGAGCGGCCAGGTCAGCCGCGTGTCCATCCATCTGGGGTTCTGCGCAGGCAGTTCACGCACCGCGCGGTGCGAGGCCGCGTAGCCATCGAGCGTGATGCTTACCGGCGCACGGCCTTGAGTCGCGAGCGCCTTGCGGAAGAACGCCTTGGCCGCCTTGACATCGCGGTTCGCGCTCAAACGGAAGTCCACGGTCTGGCCGTCTCGATCGACAGCCGTACAGGTAGTTCCACGTGCCGCGGATCTTCACGTAGGTTTCATCCACGCGCCACGAGCGACCGGCCTTGCGGGCGAATCGATTCCAGCGCTTCTCGAACTCGGGCACGAAGCGCTGGACCCAGCGCATGATCGTTTATTGGGCCAGGGCAAGGCCGCGCTCGGCCATCATCTCCACTAGGTCGCGCAGCCTGAGCTTGAATCGCAGATACCAGCGAACGCACCGAACGATGATCTCGCGCTCGCCTTTGCTTCTGGGGGGCGTCACTGCAGCGTGCCCCAGATCCGCGGCGGAAAGACAAAAGGCTGCTGAAATGGATCGAGGTGCGTATCGTCGAGGCAACCGGTCAACATACGGTCGCGCGACAGGGTGATGGAGAAATAAGCCACGCCGGGCCCGCAGTTCCCAATGCTGGATTGCAAGTTTGCCGGCCATGTCACTGTGCCCCCGGTAATTCGGTAACGGGTCACGTCCTCCTGGTCCACGATCAGCTTGCCCCCGATGATTGCAGCCGAGCTGCCGAGTCCTGAGCTTGCCGTACGATCAACGGTCGCTACCCAGGTTCCTCCGTCGCTTTGGGTAGTGAAGCAGTCGCACGGAGCATTGGTAGTGCCGGCAAAAAGAACCTTGCGAACGACATCTCCGGAGCCACTGCCGGGGGACAACTCAAAACCAGAAAGACCAAGGGGCTCCGCGCCATAAGCGGGCGCGAAACAGCCCGCCGCGGAAATGAGAATCGAAGTCATCATCCCCCTGGACCATTGCTTCGATTTCCCGTCACGTTGTGTGCTTGGGTTGACATTCATGAACCACCTCCATCGATGGCTGAGCCTTAACGTGAGCTAGACCTCGCACCCCAAATCGAACTCGGGATCGACATGCATTGAGGCATTTCCTATTCTGTAATGCTCTTGTCTGATAGTGACAGCCGATTTTTTGTAAGACAGTGGCGCCTTCTGTCCAGCTAGTAACTTAGCGTTATATTTTTCAGTGGGCAGTGGGCTGCCGGAACCGTCGACGAAGCGCGGCAGCTGCTCAAACTGACTCCCGTCGAAGCGTTCGAAGCCGGGCCGGTGGTATCCAACGCGCCGCCGGTGGCACCGTTGCTCTGAATGGAAAAAAGCCGCTACTCGCTGGGCGACTCGCGGGGTCGATTAGCGAGTTGACCGAAAGCGGCCAGCCAGAGCGCGTCAGTCCGCTGTGGGAGCCGGCCGAGGCAGAGGACGAATCACAGGATCCTCGACAAGGTCGCCGCACAGATGGGAATTTCGCGATCAGAGGTTCGGAAATACCTGACCGCGATGAAGAAACAGAGCCTCATCCGATCGGGTGCGCGCAGGGTTTGACCGAGATCCTCAGCCGCAAATCCTGGCTGGCGTACATTGGTCCAATCGTGGCCACCGCCCTCATCCTGGTCGTCGCGATCCCGACCCTCGTGCAGACCTTCTCGTGGACCGTGGCGATCGTGGTCGGCGCGTTGATCGTGGCGTACTCCGCCTATCACTTGCTGATGCTCCGAAGCGTGAAGCTCTACGTCGATGACGCGGGAGTTTGGGTCTAATCGGGCGTGTTCCCCTGGAGCCGGGGCGTGGCCGGAGTGAAGTGGCGCGACCTGGACGAGGCCGCGTTCTTCCAGGGTCTGGTCGCCTGGGTCACGCGCGCCTACCGCGCGCGAATCGGCCACCGGTTCACGAAGCCGAACGAGCTGCTGCTGAGCGCCATGTCGCGCGGCAACCTGGCTGCCATCGAGATCAACAGCCGCCACCAGGCCATGATCCGCGCCGGCGCGTTCGACTGAAGTCGAGCTCGCCGGTTTGAAAAAAGTTCCTCGATGAAGCGCAAGAGCCGAGAGAATTCGGGGATGCGATCTTACGAACTGATGAACGCGGCCCGGTGCCGTGAGTGGCTTGACCTCTGCGCCCAGACCCTGCGGCTAGCCGGCCGCCCTCCCGAGAAAACCTTCGTTCCCTTCCAGGACGATTTCTTCGCCGATCCCATGAAAGCTGCGGCGCTGGGCCTCTTGCTTCAATGGGCCTGCGAGGACAACGAGAGTTTCTACGCACGATCATCGACTGCCTTCTCGGTCGGTGCTGCCTAGTGCCTTCATCGGATAGGGAGTCTCACCGGATGTCGACCAGTCGCTCGCGCTGGCCGTCGAGCAGCAAGAGGCGGCTTGCCGTCGACGAATCGACTGCCTGGTCTCCCGACTTCTGAGTACGCCCGAACGAAATCCCTGATCAGGTCCGGCCAACTGTTTCAAGCTGCAGCCGGTTTCGCAGGCGTTGGGTGGTCTCACTCGGTCACTTGTATGGCACTGGCTTGCCCGAAGCGTCCTTGATCTCGCCCCAGGCGGTGGCGATCACGCCCTTGACCTTGTCGGGCATCGGCACGTAGTCGAGATCGCCGGCGGTCTTGTCGCCGTTCTTGTAGGCCCAGTCGAAGAACTTGAGCGTGGTCGTGGCCTGGGCCGGCTTGTCCTGCGCCTTGTGCATCAGGATGAAGGTGGCACCGGTGATCGGCCACGCATCCTTGCCCGGCTGGTCGGTCAACACCTGGTAGAAGGTCTTCGACCAGTCGGCGCCTGCGGCCGCRGCCTTGAAGGCGTCGTCGTCGGGCGAGAYGAAGTTGCCGGCCTGGTTCTGCATCTGGGCGTAGGTCATCTTGTTCTGCTTGACRTACGCGTACTCGACGTAGCCGATCGAGTTCGGCAGCCGGTTCACGAAGGCCGCGACACCTTCATTGCCCTTGCCGCCCGCGCCGGTGGGCCAGTTRACCGCGGTGCCGTCGCCGACCTTGGCCTTCCAGTCCGGGTTGACCTTGCTCAGGTAGTTGGTGAACAGGAAGGTAGTGCCCGAACCGTCGGCGCGGCGCACCGGCGCGATCGCGGCGTCCGGCAGCGCCAGCGARCCGTTCAGCGCCTTGATCGCCGGATCGTTCCACTTGGTGATCTTGCCGAGGTAGATGTCGGCGATGACGGCACCGCTGAGCTTCAGCTCGCCGGGCTTGATGCCCTGGATGTTGACCACCGGGATCACGCCGCCGATGACGGTCGGGAACTGGATCAGGCCCTTGCTCTTGAGTTCCTCGTCCGACAGCGGCATGTCGGAGGCGCCGAAGTCCACCGTCTTGGCWTCGATCTGCTTGATGCCGGCGCCCGAGCCGACCGACTGGTAGTTGATCTTGGCGCCGGTGGCCTTGTTGAAATCGGCGGCCCATTTCGAGTACAGCGGCGCCGGGAAGCTGGCGCCGGCGCCGGTGGCGGCTTCCTGGGCCAGTGCCGGGACCTGGGCGAAGGTCGCGACGATCAGGCCGACGGCTGCGAATCTGGAAAGTGTGATCATGAGCCCTCCCGGGCGAAGTCTCGAAGGATTTGCATTGAGGGCGGCCGCCGGCATCGAGGACCAACCTAAGATAGGCGCGTGCCGAAGCAACCTCTACCAGCGCCGGCAGACCGGCCGACTTCCAGGGTACTCCCCAAAAATGAAACTTTTATGATGGTGGACACACCGCCTTGAAGGCAGACGACGGCACCGAGGTCGAGGCTGGGTGCACTTCATGAAACCATCTGCCCGGCGCTGGCGCGCACTGACAGCGGACAATCAGAAGCGCTATGCAGAAAATCCGTGTTGTCTTCGTTTCGCGACGAAATTCCTTGCGCAGCATCTTGGCCGCAGCGTGCCTGTCACACCTGGGCCATCAGCGCTTTTCGGTGTATTCCTGTGGCCAACCGGGGCAGATCGCTCGCGCCGTGCATCCTGCTGCACTCGGGGCGCTGAGCAGCGCGAGCATTCCGCTTCCGCGCAGCGACTTGCGCAGTTGGGATAAATTCACCCGGTCGGGCGTGCCCTGGCTTGACTTCGTCATCACTCTGGACTCCTCCACGGTGCTGTCGCAACCGAGGTGGCCAGGTCAGCCGGACGCTGCAGTGTGGCCCTACGAGCCGCCAACAACAACGCCGAGGAGGCGGCCCACGCCGCGATCCAAATGCGCTACTCCCTGCGGCGTCGCTTGGAGTTGCTGGTCAATTTGCCCTTGCGCGGACTGGACAGGGCTGCCGTCCGCTCGGACGTGCGAGACCTCGGGCACATGCGTTGAATGGTCACCGAAGCGCCAGAAAAAAACCGATCACACCCGTGTCAACCGCGACGCAGGAGCCAAGCCAGTACCGTGGCGGCCGCCGCGATCGCAACCAACGTCGTCACGGGGTACGGAACGTCCTTCGTCTGAGGCGGCTTGGAGGCCATCGCCTGCGAAGCATTGGCGCTCGCTGGCACTTGCGACGATGAAACGAAGGGGCTGAAGACCGCGCCGCCCGGACCTGGAGCTTCCGGATGCTTGTCGGCATTCGAGGCTGTCTCAAGGCGGCGTGCAATACCGGCGACCACGCCGACGGCTACGCCGGCGCGCTCGATTGGACTTCGTCCGGCACTGGGAGCATGTTGAGATCGGGTTCTGCGGACGCAGCGGCCGCGGATGCCAGCAAGACCGTGCCGACACGACGGTGGGAAAGCAGACGATGCATGGCTGGATCCGGACGTTGCAGGAGTGCCGTCGGCGGCGGCCGCCAGAGGCATGCGGGCCCATTCTGCTCCGCGCCGGTGACGCACCCATGACCGCGAGCAAATCGCCCTCGCTGCGGCCCGTTGGTGGTCCCGATCGCCCACCGTCACGACACGGTCACCCTGCCTATCGATAGTCGGCGCGTGCGCTGTCGCGCGCCCGTCGAAGCAGACGGCAATCGATCACCCAGGAGGCCATTACCGTGTCGACCCGCCGCTTCATGCTCGTCTTTGCGCTGACTGCCGTTGCGACCGGCATCGGCGCACTCTCCGCCCATGCGCAGACCGGTCCCGCAGGGCCGCGACAGGCCACCGCTACCACTAGCGACCGTCCCGACAGGGACCGCGATGATGTCCGCCGCGGCGATGCGCGCGAACCGATCAAGGTCAAGATCATCGGCTTCAACGACTACCACGGCAACCTGCAATCGCCCGGCACCTTCGGTGTCAACACGCTTGTCCCGGCAGCGCAGCGGCCAGCCGTGGGTGGCGCCGAATACCTGGCAGCCTACGTCGCCCGGTTGAAATCACAGAACGTGATGAACGTGGTAGTCGGCGCCGGCGATTTCATCGGTGCTTCGCCACTGGTCTCGGCCTTGTTCTTCGATGAGCCCGCAGTCGAGACACTGAACAAGATCGGCGTCGAGTTCAACGCCGTCGGCAACCACGAGTTCGACAAGGGCTCGGCCGAACTCAAGCGGCTTCAAGGCGGAGGTTGCAAGATCACCGATGGGGTGCCCGATTCGAACAGCTGCAAGGGTCTGGGTTCGAATGCGCCAGGGAGTTTCGACGGTGCTAAGTTCAAGTGGCTTTCCGTCAACGTCTTCGAGACGGCCACGGGTCGGACCCTGTTCCCGCCCTACGGCATCAAGACGTTCCATGGCGCGAAGGTCGCGTTCATTGGCATGACGCTGAAGGGCACGCCCGGCATCGTCACGCCAACCGGCGTCGCCGGGCTCGAGTTCCGCGACGAGGCGCAGTCCGTCAATGCGCTGGTTCCCCGCCTGCGTTCCCAGGGCGTGCGTGCGATCGTCGTGCTGGTGCACCAGGGGGGCTTCCAGAGCAGCCCGAACGTCGGCGACATCAACGGCTGCGACGGCAACCTGAAGAATGCCGACGGCAGCGACTCCGAGATCGCCAACATCGTCAAAGGCCTCGACAACGGCGTCGACCTGGTGATCAGCGGCCACACCCATGCCGCGTACAACTGTTCGGCGAAGACGGTCGACGTCAAGAACGTCAACGGCACGGCGGTCAGCACCCCGCGCCCGACCGGGCTGCCGAACAGGGACGGGCGGTTGGTCTCGGTGACGAGCGCGAGCGCGTTCGGCCGTGTGCTGACCGACATCGACCTGACGCTCCATCCGCATTCCCATGAGGTGATCGCGGTGTCGGCGACGAATCGGCTGGTCGACCGGACGGACGTCGCGATCAACGACGCGATTGCCACGGACCCCAGCGTGAAGAACATCGTCGACGGGTACAACGCCTTRGTGTCGTCGCTGGCCAATCAGGTGATCGGAACGATCTCTGCACCGCTGTCCAATACCACCAACAGCGCCGGCGAGATGCCGGCCGGAAGCCTGATTGCCGATGCCCAGTTGCAGGCCACGCAGCCGGCAGCACTTGGCGACGCGATGATGGCGTTCATGAACGCGGGTGGGGTGCGCAACCCCGGCTTCGCGGTTGCGGGTGCCAGCTATCCCTACAACGTGACCTACGGCAACGCCTTCACCGTGCAACCCTTCGGCAACAGCCTGGTGACCATGACGCTGACCGCGCAGCAGATCAAGGACTTGCTGGAACAGCAGTTCACGGGCTGCAAGGGCCAGACCGCGCAGCGCGTCATGCAGGTGTCGAACGGCTTGAAGTATTCGTGGAGCGCTTCGGCGGCGCCTTGCTCGAAGGTCGTCAACGTGGTGCTGACACCGACCGACGTCACGGTCACGCCGCCGGTGGCGACTGGCGCACCGGAGACCATCGTGGCCAATGGCGTGGTGCAGAACCCGACCAAGACCTACCGGGTCACCGTCAACAACTTCATGGCGACCGGAGGAGACGGCTTCACGGTGCTTCTTGGCGGCACCAACGTGCTCGGCGGCGCGCAAGACATCGATGCGCTCACCGCCTATCTCAATGCCGGCTACAAGGCACCTAAGCTCGCCTATGACCCGGCTCTGCCTGCGCTGGCAATTCCGCGCATCACCCAGATGCCGTGACAGACGGCAAGTTGACTTCGAAGCATCGTGTCCTGTGCCTGGTCGCGATCGCCCTGGTCGCATTGGGCTTGCCCGGCGCGCCGGTCGATGCGCAGCAGCCGGCAGTCGGAGCAGCGCCGCAATCCGCCGCAGCGATCACGGACATGCGCGTGCYCGACCCGGCTGTGGTGGCCGCCCGACTGGCGCTGCTGAGCCGTGCCGAAGCCGAGCTCGCGCGCGGCGACACGCAGGCGGCCACCGACACCTTCGATCGCGCCGCGATGATGCTGCACGTGCCGGACACCGAGATGGGGTTGGTTCGGGCCTACATGCAAGCCGGGCAGTACCGGCGCGCGCTGGCGTTTTGCGCGCATGTCGCGGGCGCGCATCTCGAATCTGCGCCAGCCGGCGCGCTCTACGCTTGGCTGCTTCGCGCCGGCGGGCAGTTGGCGGTCGCAGAAGGCACGCTGCGCGACACGCTTGCGCGCGCGCCGCGAGACCCGGTGGCGATCGACGTGCGCCGGGCCTTTGCGGCGCCATCGCCGGTGGCGACCGGCCTGTTGTTGCGGGTGCCRCACCGGATGGCGCCACAGGCCTTGATGGCAGGGACGCAACCCGACGTGCCGGAGACGGCCCGGATCGTCTCGAGCGGCGTATCAACGACGGAACGATGGCCCTGGTGCCCAGCGCAATCGCGGGGAGGGCGGCCGCGGCTGGCACGATGTGGGTGCGCAACGGACTCGGACGAACCACCCGGGCGCGCATTGAGACGGCGAATGTCCCCCTCGAAGCGCTGGGCCTCAGCCTGCTGCGCCTGGACGCCCCGCTCGACGCCGGGGGAGGGCTGGTCCTGCCGCCGCGCGATCCATTCGCCGGGAGCCCCGGCTTTGCCATGGAGTACGCGGCGTCGGACACCGCCGCCCCCGCCTGGCCGTGGCTGAGCCAGGGCTTCTTCGGTGCGCTGGAGGGCAACGCCGGCCTGCGACGCCTGGGCATCGAGGTCGTCGACGGACCGCACGGTGGACCGGTTCTGGATGCCGGTGGTCGTCTCGCGGGCATTGTCCTGAGAGGCGCGAGTGGGGAGCCGTTGATGCTGCCCATTTCGCGATGGCAGGACTTGGCCGAGGCCGCGCCAACAAGCGCGACACGCGATCCGCTCGACTCGAACCCGCCGCCCGCACGGGCCGCTCGCGCGATGCCGGTCGACGAGGCGTACGAGCGCGGACTACGGCTGGCCCTGCAGGTCATTGCGCTGCCCTGAACACGGGCATACGAGATGAAGCAATCACGGCGAGCAGGTTCATCGGCATGGGAGTCTCCAGGTGAGGGCAGGGGACCGGTCAGGTTGTCCGGTGGCGCTTCAGGACTTCCGAATCTCGATTTGTCCGTATGCTGTTTCCGCGAACGACGTGCTTCAAGGCCACGTGCTGCGTGCGTCATGACGAGGTCATCGCACCAGCTTCTGATCTTGCAATGATGGTCTCCAATGCCTATTCCGCCCGGGGCCTCCGCATCATCGATGGGGAGCGATTCAATGGCTACAGCCACCTGCTTGGCTTGATGCTCTCACTCGTCGGCGGCGCCTTTCTTTGGATCAAGGCGGCGAGCACCGGGGACGCGGTACGTGGTGCCGGTGCTGCGGTATTCGTGTTGACGCTGGTCCTGTTGTATGCAGCTTCGACGCTCTACCACGCGTCCCACGGTCCTGCGAAAGAGGCTTGGCGCCGAGCCGATCATTGCGCCATCTACCTGATGATTGCCGGCACCTACACGCCGTTCGGCCTGGTGTCCCTCGGAGGATGGCAAGGAGCGGCCCTGGTCGGCGCGATATGGGCGATCGCCTTGGCGGGGGTCGCACGTGAGGCCCGCGTGAAGGAGGGCTCAGCTCCTTCCTTGACTCGGTACCTCTGCATGGGGTGGCTGGCCGTGCTGGCGGCGACCCCCGTCATCGCGGCGATGGACAGGGCCGCGCTGGCCTGGCTGATGGCGGGCGCGGCATGCTATTCGTTCGGGACCGTGTTCTATCGCAATCGAGGCGGTTGGAGGCATGCGCACGGCGCCTGGCACCTGTTCGTCCTGGGCGGGTCGGCCAGCCACTATGCGTCGATCAGTTCGGTTGTCCTGTGAGTGGGATGTCGGCCCCTTCGAAGTGGGACATCTGCAGCGAAAGATCGAACAGCTTGGCTTTGCCGGCGTAGGAGCGATCCAGTCGCTACTCCTTCAAGATGTCGATGGCGAGGTCGAACCTGTCGAAAGCGATCTCAACTAGTGTGGTGCGCCACTCAGATATGTACTTATTATTTGGCCCTTGCCAGTGCAGCCTTGGCTCGCGTGACCTTGGCCAGGATGTCGGTCGCKCTSGCGGTCCAGATGAAGGGTTTTGGGTTGGCGTTGTGGCGGTCGCTCTGGCGGTCCAGATGAAGGGTTTTGGGTTGGCGTTGTGG
>NZ_JBFUIU010000315.1:0-10003 GCF_056401695.1 Variovorax sp. P4_D9 | reverse complement strand
GGCCAGACGGTGGGCGATGACCAGCGTGGTGCGGCCCACCATGGCGGATTCGAGTGCCGCCTGCACCATCCGCTCGCTTTCGGCGTCGAGTGCGCTGGTGGCTTCGTCCAGCAACAGCAGCGGAGGGTTCTTGAGCATGGCGCGCGCGATCGCGATGCGCTGGCGCTGACCGCCCGACAGGCGCACGCCGCGCTCGCCCAGAAACGTGTCGTAGCCCTCGGGCAGGGCCCGCAGGAAGCCGTCCGCGAAGGCGGCGCGGGCGGCGACATGGACCTCCTCGACGCTGGCGTCGGGCCGGCCGTAGCGGATGTTCTCGAGCGCGCTGGCCGAGAAGATCACCGCATCCTGCGGCACCAGGCCGATGCGCTGGCGCAGGGTGTCGAGCGATAGCGCCGCCAGCGGCGTGCCATCGAGGGTGATGCGGCCGGACTGGGGGTCGTAGTAGCGCAGCAGCAACTGGAACACCGTGCTCTTGCCGGCGCCGCTCGATCCGACCAGCGCCACGGTTTCGCCCGGCGCCACCCGGAGGCTGAAATCGCGCAGGGCAGGGGTGCGGGGCCGCGAGGGATAGTGGAAGCCCACGCCCTCCAGACTCAGGGCGCTGCCGGCGGCGGGCAYCGGCGCCTGGGCCGGCCGCTCGGGCGACACGATCACCGGGTTGGCATGCAGCAGTTCCATCAGTCGTTCGGTGGCGCCCGCGGCCCGCAGCAGGTCGCCATAGACCTCGCCGAGCACCGCGGCGGCGCTCGCCAAGATGATCACGTAGACCACGGTCTGGCCCAGGTGTCCGGCCGTGATGTCGCCGCGCAGCACGGCCTGCGTGCCCTGGTAGAGGCCCCATAGCAGCGCCGCCGACGTGGCGATGATGATGAAGGCCACCAGCACCGAGCGCGCGCGGGTGCGGCGCACCGCGGTGCGGAAGGCGCTGTCGGTCGAGGCGTCGAAGCGGGCCGCCTCGCGAACCTCGGCCGTATAGCTCTGCACCACCGGGATCGCGTTGAGCACTTCGGCCGCGATCGCGCTGGAGTCGGCCACCCGGTCCTGGCTGGCGCGCGAGAGCTTGCGAACCCGCCGGCCGAACCACATGCTGGGCAGCACCACCAGCACCAGGATGCCGAGCACCTGCACCATCACGTAGGGATTGGTCCAGACCAGGATCGCCAGGGCGCCGATGCCCATGACCGCGTTGCGCAGCCCCATGCTCAGCGAGGAGCCGACCACGGTCTGGACCAGCGTGGTGTCGGCGGTCAGGCGCGACAGCACCTCGCCGGTCTGGGTGGTCTCGAAGAATTCGGGGCTCTGCCGCAGCACGTGGGCGTAGACCGCGTTGCGCAGGTCGGCCGTGACTCTTTCGCCGAGCCAGCTGACCGTATAGAAGCGCGCCGCCGAGAACAGCCCCAGCGCCACCGCGACGGCGAACAGGGCGACGAAATGCTCGCGGAGGGCCATTGTCTGCGCCCCCTTGTCGGTCGAGACCAGGCCGCCGTCGATCAGGCTGCGCAAGGTGATCGGGAACACCAGGGTGGTCGCCGCCGCCATGACCAGGAACACGATCGCCAGGATGATCTGGGTGCGATAGGGGCGCAGGAAAGGCGCCAGGCCGGTCAAGGATTTTGGCGATCCTTTGGCGGGCGAGGGGGAAGAGGAGGCCATATCGGGGCCATTCTAGCGAAACGCTTGCCCCACCAAAGGTCGCCTTGACAGTAATTGCCGAGGCAAATATTATTGGGGTATGTCCGAATCCCAGACCCCCGAAGTTCGCCCCGAGCCGGCTTCGCCCGGCCAATTGCCGGCGGTCGCGGCCTTCTACAAGGCCGAGAACTACCGCGCGGAGGAGAGCATCGGCTACATGATGCGCCGCATCCTGAGCGCGGTGGCCCAGTCGGTCGAGCTCCAGATGTGCGAGCCGGGCGGCCCGACCTATCCGCAGTGGGTGCCCTTGCACAAGCTGCACATGGGCAAGGTGACGACGGTGGCCGAGCTGGCGCGCGAATGCGAGCTCGACACCGGTGCCATGACCCGCCTGCTGGACCGGCTGGAAGCCAAGGGCCTATGCCGCCGGGTGCGCTCGGTCGCCGACCGGCGCGTGGTCCACATCGAGCTCACAGACGAGGGCCGCGCCGCGGCCCGCGAGGTGCCGGAAATCCTCAGCCGGGTGCAGAACGAGCACCTGGCTGGCTTCAGCAACGAGGAGTGGGAGCAGCTCAAGGGCTATCTGCGCCGCATCCTCGACAACGCGCAGGCCTTGTCGGCCCGTGGAGAAAAGAAAGATGAATCGACTCCTTCCTGAGCGCGCCTTGCGCCGTAGCGGCGCGGTCGCGGCCGCCGTGCTGGCACTGGCCGTCGCGGGCTGCGCCGACATGGGCGCGATCGCCTCGAACCCGAAGATGCAGACCGCCGAGACCCTCGGCATAGCCACCGCCCCTGCGACCCCGGCCCTCGACAGCCAATGGTGGCTGGCCTTTGGCGATCCGCAGCTCAACGGGCTGATCGACCAGGCCATCGCGGGCAACCCGAACCTGCAGATCGCCCAGGCCCGGCTGGCGCGCGCCCAGGCCGCCGTGTCGACGACCGCAGCGGCCGACAAGCCGCAGATCGACGGCTCGCTCGACCTCATGCGGCAGCAGTTCAGTGGCAGCTACATCTATCCGGCGCCGCTCGGCGGCTCGATCCAGGAGACCGGCACGCTGCAGCTGAGCGCCGGCTGGGAGCTCGATTTCTTCGGCAAGAACCGCACCGCGATCGAGGCCGCGATCGGCAGCGCGAATGCCGCCGCCGCTGAGGCCGATGCGGCCCGCATCCTGCTGGCCACCAACGTCGCCCGCGGCTACGTCCAGTGGGCCCGGCTGAACGATCGGCTGGTGGTGGCGCAGCGCGCGCTGGCGCAGCGCGAAGAGCTGCTCAAGCTGGTGCGTGACCGCGTCTCGGCCGGGCTCGACACGCGCCTGCAACTCAAGCAGAGCGAGAGCAGCGTGCCCGAGGCGCGCCAGCAGATCGAGGCCCTGGACGAGCAGATCGCGATCGCCCGCCATGCGCTCGACGCCCTGGTGGCCAAGCCCGAGGTGACGCAATCGCTGAAGCCGCCGCGCCTGGGCGACTTCAAGGCGATGCCCTTGCAGCAGACCATCCCGGCCGACCTGCTGGGCCGGCGCGCCGACATCGCCGCCGCCCGCTGGCGCGTGGAAGCCGCCAGCAGCGACGTCGCCAACGCGAAGACCCTGTTCTATCCCAACGTCAACCTGGTGGCCTTCGCGGGTCTCCAGAGCATCGGCTTCGACAACCTGCTGAAGTCGGGCAGCCAGCAGTGGGGCGTCGGCCCCGCGATCCGGCTGCCGATCTTCGAGGGCGGCCGCCTGCGCGCCAACCTGCGCGGCAAGTCGGCCGATCTCGATGCCGCGATCGACAGCTACAACACCGCCGTCTTCGACGCCGTGCGCGATGTCGCCGACCAGGTGACGAGCGTACAGTCGGTGGCGCGCCAGCAGGTCCAGCAGAAAGAGGCGCAGGACGCCGCCGAGGCCGCCTACGACATCGGCCTGCAGCGCTACAGCGCCGGGCTCGGCAACTACCTCGACGTGCTGACGGCCGAAGTMACGGTGCTGGCGCAGCGCCGCGACGGTGTCGACCTCGCCGGTCGCGCGCTCGAGAGCCAGGTCGGCCTGGCGCGCGCGCTGGGCGGCGGCTGGCAGCCGACGGACAGCGCCCACGCCGCCGCCGCGCCCGCGCCCCAGCACCCCTGAGCACTTCCGAACACCGCTCCGAATCCGAAAGACACTGTCATGGAAAACAGCAATACCACCTCAGCCGCTGCGCCTGTCGAGTCCGCCGCCCCGGCTCCCGCCGCCGGCAACAAGCGCCGCCGGGCGCTGACCACGCTGGCCTCGATCGTGATCCTCGCCGGCGCCGGCTGGGCCGCCTACGAATGGCTGGTCGCGAGCCACTATGAATCGACCGACAATGCCTACGTGCAGGGCAACGTGATCCAGATCACGCCCCAGATCGGCGGCACCGTGATGGCGATCATGGCCGACGACACCGACCTCGTGAAGGCCGGCCAGCCGTTGGTGCAACTCGATCCTTCGGACGCCAAGGTGGCGCTCGAGCAGGCCGAGGCGGCGCTGGCGCAGGCGGTGCGTCAGGCCCGCACGCTCTATGTCAACAACGGCTCGCTGGCGGCCCAGGTCACGCTGCGGCAGGCCGACATCGCGCGTGCGCAGAGCGACATCGCGCGCGCCCAGGACGACCTCACCCGCCGTCAGGCGCTGGCCGGCAACGGCGCGGTGTCGAAGGAGGAACTGAACCACTCCGAGACCGCGCTCGCCAACGCCAAGAGCCAGCTGGCCGCGGCGCAGGCCGGCGTGCTGTCGGCGCGCCAGCAGCTCGCGAGCAACGAGTCGTTGACCGAAGGCACCAGCGTCGAGCAGCATCCCAGCGTGCTGGCCGCCGCCGCCAAGGTGCGCGAGGCCTACCTCGCGACCCAGCGCGTCGCGATGCCGGCACCGGTCGAGGGCTATGTCGCCAAGCGCACGGTGCAGCTCGGCCAGCGCGTGGCCGCCGGCACGCCGATGATGTCGATCGTGCCGCTGAACCAGCTTTGGGTCGATGCCAACTTCAAGGAAGTGCAGCTGCGCAACATCCGCATCGACCAGCCCGTGAAGCTCACGGCCGACCTATATGGCAAGAAGATCGAGTACGACGGCCGGGTGGCCGGGCTCGGCGTCGGCACCGGTGCGGCTTTTGCGCTGCTGCCGGCGCAGAACGCTACCGGCAACTGGATCAAGGTGGTGCAGCGGGTGCCGGTTCGCATCGCGCTCGACCCCGAGCAGCTCAAGGCCAACCCGCTGCGCGTCGGCCTCTCGATGGACGCCGAGATCGACGTCGCCAAGAAGAACGGCAAGGCCCTGGCCGAAGCGCCACGCGGCAGCGCGCTGATCCAGACGCAGGTCTACAGCCAGCTCGACAGCGGCGCCGACGCCGTGGTCCAGCGCATCATCGCCGCCAACCTCGGTCGTGAGCCGGCGCCGCCCAAGGCGCCCGCGGCCAGCAGCCTGCCGGTCTCGCCGATTTCTTCGCAAGTCCATCCGGGCTGATCGGGCGACCGCGCGCGATGTCCAACGCCACCGCTCCCACGCCGATCCAGCCGCTCGACGGTTCTGCCCGCGTCTGGGGCACCATCGCGCTCTCGGCCGCGACCTTCATGAACGTGCTCGACACGTCGATCGCCAACGTCTCGCTGCCGGCCATCGCCGGCGACCTCGGCGTCAGTTCGACGCAAGGCACCTGGGTCATCACCAGCTTCGCGGTGGCCAACGCCATCGCAGTGCCGCTGACCGGCTGGCTCACGCAGCGCTTCGGACAGGTGCGCCTGTTCATGGCCAGCGTGCTGCTGTTCATCATCAGTTCCTGGCTCTGCGGGCTGGCGCCCAACATGACCACGCTGATCGCCTTCCGCGCGCTGCAGGGCTTCGTTGCCGGCCCCATGATCCCGCTGTCGCAGACGCTGCTGCTGTCGAGCTATCCGCGTGCCAAGGCCGGGCTGGCGATGGCGATGTGGTCGATGACCACGCTGGTTGCGCCGGTGATGGGGCCGCTGCTCGGTGGCTGGATCACCGACAACATCTCCTGGCCCTGGATCTTCTACATCAACATCCCGGTCGGCCTGCTGGCCGCGGGCATCACCTGGGCCATCTACCGTAAGCGCGAGAGCGCGACCCGCAAGGTGCCGATCGATGGCATCGGGCTGGCGCTGCTGGTGCTCTGGGTCGGCTCCATGCAGCTCATGCTCGACAAGGGCAAGGAACTCGACTGGTTCCACTCGGCCGTGATCCTGACGCTGGCGGTGGTGGCGCTGGTCGGTTTCGCCTTTTTCCTGATCTGGGAGCTGACCGACAAGCATCCGGTGGTCGATCTATCGCTTTTCAAGCGGCGCAACTTCTGGTCGGGCGCGTTCGCGACCGCGGTGGCTTACGGCCTGTTCTTCGGCAACGTGGTAATCCTGCCGCTGTGGCTGCAGCAGTACATGGGCTACACGGCGACCCAGGCCGGCATGATCATGGCGCCGGTCGGCATGCTGGCGATCTTCTTCTCGCCGATCGTCGGTCTCACGGTCGGCAAGGTCGACCCGCGCCGCTACGCGACCTTCTCGTTTCTGGTGTTCGCGCTGGTGCTGTGGATGCGCTCAAACTTCAACACCCAGGCCGACTTCTGGACCATCATGATCCCGACCATCATCCAGGGCGTGGCGATGGCCTTCTTCTTCATCCCGCTGGTCACGATCACCTTGTCGGGCCTGCCGCCGGACCGGATCCCGGCGGCCTCGGGGCTATCGAACTTCCTGCGCATCACCGCGGGCGCGGTCGGCACCTCAGCCGCCACCACCTTGTGGGAGAACCGGGCCGCGCTGCACCATGCGCAGCTGGTCGAGTCTGTGAACAGCGGCAGCAACGCGGCGAACAGCGCCATCGCCAACTTCGGCGCCAACGGCTTCAGCCCGGAGCAGGTGCTGGGGCAGATCAATCGCCTGGTCGACCAGCAGTCATTCATGCTGGCTTCGAACGATGTCTTCTACGGCTCGGCGATCCTGTTTCTGTTGCTGATCCCCCTGGTCTGGCTCGCGAAGCCGGCGCGAGGCAGCGGCGCATCGGACGCCGCGGCGGGCGCGCACTAGGCGCTGCGCCCGCATAGGTTGCATTGCAGCATAGGCATTTGCCCCAGTAGGCAAGTTTCGTTACGCCCGCAAACAATGCGGTCCGCGCTACCAAGTGCGCATACATGGACCGCATGAACGATCTTTTCTGTCAGCAATCGGGTGACCGCGCGAGATGAGCGACATCATTCTCGAAACACGCCAGCTCACCAAGGAATTCAAGGGTTTCACCGCGGTCAGCAAGGTCGACCTTTCGGTCGTGCGCGGTTCGATCCACGCGCTGATCGGGCCCAATGGCGCCGGCAAGACCACCTGCTTCAACCTGCTCACCAAGTTCCTCGAGCCGACCTCCGGCACCATCCTGTTCAATGGCCTGGACATCACGAACGAGCGGCCGGCGCAGATCGCGCGCCGCGGGATCATCCGCTCGTTCCAGATTTCCGCCGTGTTCCCGCACCTGACGCTGCTCGAAAACGTGCGCCTCGGACTGCAGCGCGCGCTGGGTACCTCCTACCATTTCTGGAAGAGCGAGAAGTCGCTCAAGCCGCTCGATGCCCGGGCCCGTGCCCTGCTGGCCGAAGTCGGCCTCGAGGACCTTTCCGACGAGCTGACCGTGAATCTCCCGTACGGCCGCAAGCGCGCGCTCGAGATCGCGACCACGCTGGCGATGGAGCCCGAGCTGATGCTGCTTGACGAGCCGACGCAGGGCATGGGCCACGAGGACGTGCACCGCGTCGCCGAACTCATCAAGCGCGTCTCGGCCGGCCGCACCATCCTGATGGTGGAGCACAACATGAGCGTGGTCTCGACCATCGCCGACACGATCACGGTGCTGCAGCGCGGCGCAGTGCTGGCCGAAGGCCCGTACGCCGAGGTCTCGCGCAACCCGCAGGTGATGGAGGCCTACATGGGCACCACCGACGGCCAGCTGCAGGGAGCCCACTGATGGCGACTCCCGCATTAGAGATCAAGGGCCTGCAGGCCTGGTACGGCGAATCGCATGTGCTGCACGGCGTCGACATGGTGGTGCAGCCGGGCGAGGTGGTCACGCTGCTGGGCCGCAACGGTGCGGGCCGCACCACCACGATGCGCGCCGTGCTCGGCCTGACCGGCGCCCGCAAGGGCAGCATCAAGGTCAACGGCACCGAAACGATCCAGATGGCGACCCACCGCATCGCGCACCAGGGCATCGGCTACTGCCCGGAGGAGCGCGGCATCTTCGCCAGCCTGTCGTGCGAAGAGAACCTGCTGCTGCCGCCGCCGCTGAAGGGCGCCGGCAAGGGCATGTCGGTGGACGAGATCTACGCCATGTTCCCGAACCTCGCCGAGCGCCGCAACAGCCAGGGCACGCGGCTGTCGGGCGGCGAGCAGCAGATGCTGGCGGTGGCGCGCATCCTGCGCACCGGCGCGCGACTTCTCTTGCTCGACGAGATCTCCGAAGGCCTCGCGCCCGTGATCGTGCAGGCGCTGGCCCGCATGATCACGATGCTGCGAAGCAAGGGCTACACGGTGGTGATGGTCGAGCAGAACTTCCGCTTCGCGGCGCCGCTGGCCGATCGCTTCTATGTGATGGAGCATGGGCGCATCGTCGAGAAGTTCGGAGCCGCCGAGCTCGAGGCCAAGATGCCGGTGCTCAACGAGCTGCTCGGCGTTTGACTTTTCCTTTTATCGCAACCTGTTGATTGGACGGAGAACCTCCATGAAGAACCAATTCAGCGCATTGACCCTGGCCATCGCCGCGATGGCGCTCGCTTCCGGCGCCGCACAGGCCCAGGAAAAGGTGAAGATCGGCTTCGTCACCGACATGTCGAGCCTGTATGCCGACCTCGAAGGCAAGAACGGCGCGCTGGCGATCCAGATGGCGATCGACGACTTCGGCGGCAACGTGCTGGGCCAGCCGATCGAGCTGCTGACGGCCGATCACCAGAACAAGGCCGACATCGCGGCCTCGAAGGCACGCGAATGGATTGACACCAACGGCGTGACGATGGTCTTCGGCGGCACCAACTCCGGCACGGCGCTGGCCACCGCGAAGGTGGCGCAGGAAAAGAAGCGCGTGTACTTCAACAACGGCGCTGCGTCGTCGGCGCTCACCAATGAGCAGTGCAGCCCGTACACGGTGCACTACGCTTACGACACTGTCGCGCTTGCCAAGGGCACCGGCGCGGCGGTGGTCGATCGCGGCGGCAAGTCGTGGTTCTTCCTGACGGCCGACTATGCCTTCGGCCATGCCCTCGAGGCCGACACCAGCGCGGTGGTCAAGGCCAAGGGCGGCACGGTGGTCGGCACAGTGCGCCATCCGCTCAACGCATCGGATTTCTCGTCCTTCCTGCTGCAGGCTCAGAACTCCAAGGCGCAGATCCTCGGTCTCGCCAACGCCGGCGGCGACACCATCAATTCGATCAAGGCGGCTAAGGAATTCGGCATCGGCAAGACCATGAAGACCGCGGGCCTGCTGATCTTCCTGAGCGACATCCACAGCCTGGGCCTGAAGAACACCGAAGGCCTGCTGCACACCACGAGCTGGTACTGGGACCTGAACGACGACACCCGCAAGTTCTCGAAGCGCTTCTTCGACAAGACCAAGCGCATGCCGTCCGACATCCAGGCTGCCGACTACTCGGCCACGACGACCTACCTGAAGGCGGTGCAGGCGGCCAAGACGATCGACGCCGACAAGGTGATGGCCGAGCTCAAGAAGACCCCGATCGACGACTTCTACGCCAAGGGCGTGATCCGCCCCGACGGCCGCATGGTGCACGACGTGTATCTGGTCGAGGTCAAGTCGCCGGCCGAATCGAAGCAGCCCTGGGACTACCTCAAGGTGATTGCCAAGCTGCCGGGCGACCAGGTCTTCACGGCCAAGGCCGACTCCAAGTGCGCGCTCTGGAAATGACGCGTCGACTTCCCGATTTCTCTCACTCACATTCTTGACCCCACCATGAAAAAAACAATCGCACTTTCTGCTGTCTCCCTGGCCGTCGCCTTCGCGACCGGTGCCGTTCAAGCACAGGAGAAGGTCAAGATCGGTTTCATCACCGACATGTCGAGCCTGTACGCCGACGTCGAAGGCAAGAACGGCGCCACTGCGATCCAGATGGCGATCGACGATTTCGGCGGCAAGGTCAACGGCCTGCCGATCGAACTGGTCACGGCCGATCACCAGAACAAGGCGGACATCGCCGCCTCGAAGGCGCGCGAGTGGATCGACACCGACAACCTCACGATGCTGTTCGGCGGCACCAACTCCGGCACCGCCCTGGCGATGGCCAAGGTGGCGCAGGAGAAGAAGCGGGTCTTCCTCGTCAACGGCGCCGGCACCTCGGCGCTGACCAACGAGCAGTGCAGCCCGTACAC
>NZ_JBFUIU010000314.1:0-10067 GCF_056401695.1 Variovorax sp. P4_D9 | reverse complement strand
GCCGCAGAACATGCGATTGATCTTCCTGCCCCCGTACAGCCCGGAGCTCAACCCCGCTGAGCACCTGTGGGAGTCGTTGCGCGAGGACTGCTTCGCCAACCACGTCTTCGCCAATCTGGACGCCGTCGAAAGCGCCCTGACCCACGGGCTCGTCGCCCTCGAATCCAATCCAACGAAAACCCAGTCAATGACTGGGTTCGAATGGATAACTTCTATATCTTTGAACGCAATTTAGTATGAGGCCGCAGCGCCTCGAGGTAGGCATTGACCGCGGTGCGCGCCTGCAGCGACAGCGCCTGCAGGTCGGGCGGACCGACGGCACTGATGTGCACGTGCGCGAACGTAGATCACCGTCTGGCTCACGCGCGCGGCTTCGCGCAGCGCGCAGCCTGCGGGCCAATCCGAGGCGCGGCGAGTGCCTCGGCCCAGACGTCGACGAAGCGCTCGTACATCTTGCGATAGGCATCGGCGCCCGACAGGTGGCGTTCGAGCAGGTAGTGCGCGGCCCACTCCGCCGGCCGCTCGCGGTGCGCCTCGACCTGCGACTCGACCAGCGCGTCGACGATCTCGCGCAACGGCCGCCCCGGACGCCACCGTCTCCCGCATCGACATCAGCAGCGCCTCGGAGCGCAGGTGCAGGCAGACGCGCGCCAAATCGTCCTTGCTCGCGAAGTACTCGTAGAAGCTGCCGAGGCCGGTGCCGGCCACCATGACGATCTCGCGGATCGTGATGCCCGCGTAGCCGCGCTCGACCAAAAGCCGAACAAAGGCGTCCTGCAGGGCTTGCGAAGTGTGGAGCGCGCGCGACTGGCGCGGCTTCCTCCTCGGGGGAGAAGTCGGTGAGCGTTTGATCCTGGTCTCCCGCACCGGAACCCGAACACCCTCGGGTGCCATTGTTCCTAGAATTTTTCGAACTGGCGGGCTGCATTCTGCAGTGACGCACTTCCTTCTTGCGAGACTCCCATGACAGGCATCCATCCCGACAACCAGGCTCCCGAACTCAAGGACTACAACGTCTGCACCAGCGACCCCGCGCTGCTGCGCCGCGCGGTGGCGCGCGGCGGCGCCGGCTGGCGCGACGACGAACTGGTGCGCCAGAGCGCGGAGTACGGATCCGAGGCGACCCTGCGGGCCGTTGAGGACGCCTACCACCACTAGCCCGAGCTGCACACGCATTCGCGCACCGGCGAACGCATCTACCAGGTCCGCTTCCATCCCGCGTGGCACACGATGATGTCGATCGCGCGGCGCAACGGCATCGCCAACCTGCCCTTCTTCGACGAGCGTCCCTCGGCCTGGACCGCCAGGACGTCGCCGCGCAGGACACCCGCCTGCGGGATGCGATCGCGCTGCCGCCGGCCGAACTCGAACGCCAGGCGCGCCGCTTCACGCATCGGCTGGTGCTCACCGCCCAAGCCTGCCTGATGATCCAGCACGCCAGCGCCGAGGCCTCGGCCGCCTTCATCGGCAGCCGCTTCGATCCCAACTGGTGCCCGGTGACCGGCATCACCGCCGGCACCAGCGATCCGGCCGCGCTGCCGCGCGCCGCCTGGCAGTGAGGCGACGGGCGTGATGACGGATTTCGTTTCGGCAAGCTGCACAAGCACCCGCTGCGGTAAAAACGCGTGATGACCCGACCCTCGATCGAATCCGAAAACCCTGCCGATGTTTTCACGCGCGAGGGAGAGGTCTGGCGGCCCAGTGAACTCTCGCGCGGCCCGTGGGACCCCCGCGCCCAGCACGGCGGCGCGCCCAGCGCCCTGATGGCCCACGTGGCCGAAAGCGCCATGGCCGAACCTGGCTGGCAGCTTGTGCGCCTGACCGTCGAGCTGATCAAGCCGGTGCCGGTCGCGCCGCTGACCACCCGCTTCAGCACGCAGTCCGCACGTTCGACCACGCGCCTGACGATCGACCTGCTCGCCGGCGACACGCTGGTGGCGCGCGCCCATGCACTGATGCTTCGCGGGCAGGCGCTGACCTTGCCCGATGACCTGCCCGGGCCATCGCCGGCGCGCCTGCTTCCGCTGCCGCAGGATTGCACCGAAGCGCTGCGCATCCCGGGCCTGCCCGAGGGCATCTCGTTCTACGCCACGGCGGTCGACACCCTGGCCGCCCAGGGCGACGTCTCGCGGCCCGGTCCCGGCGCGGCCTGGTTCCGGCTCGCGGTGCCGATGGTGCGGGGTGCGCCCAACTCGCCCGCGATGCGCGCCGCCGCCGCGGCCGACTTCGGCAACGGCCTTAGCTGGGTGCTGCCACCCGACAGCTTCCTGTTCTCGAATGCCGACCTGAACCTGCACCTGCACCGCCAGCCGGTGGGCGAATGGATCGGCCTCTCGTCGGAAACCCAGGCCGACGCCAGCGGCGCCGGCACCACGCTCTCGCGGCTCTACGACGAACAGGGACCGATCGGCGTGGCCGTCCAGACGCTGGTGCTGCGCGACCGATCAGCCTAGCCCGGGCCGAAGCCCCTCTTTCGGAATGCCGAAGCACGGGCGGCGCCGGCCGTGGCATTCTGCGGGGGCTATTCCGCACGCAAGATTCTGGAGAGATCCGATGGTCGAAGGCAAAGTGGTTCTGGTCACCGGCGCAGGGGGCGGTATCGGCCGCGACATCGCGCTGGCCATGGCGCGGCACGGTGCCCGCGTGGTGGTCAACGATATCGGCGCCGCGGTCGACGGCGCCGGCCACAGCGCCGGTCCGGCGCAGCAGGTGGTCGACGAGATCCATGCGCTGGGCGGCGAGGCGGTGCCCAACACCGACAGCGTAGCCGATGCCGCCGCCGCGGCTCGCATCGTGCAGTGCGCGGTCGACCACTTCGGTCGCATCGACGCCGTGGTCAACAACGCCGGCATCCTGCGCGATCGCTTCTTCCACAAGATGTCGGTCGACGAATGGGATTCGGTGATCAAGGTGCACCTCTACGGCAGCTACTTCGTGAGCCGGGCGGCGGCGACCTTCTTCAAGGAGCAGAATTCGGGCGCGATGGTGCACATGACCTCGACCTCGGGCCTCATCGGCAATTTCGGCCAGGCCAACTATTCGGCCGCCAAGCTCGGCATCGCGGCGCTATCGAAGTCGATCGCGCTCGACATGCTGAAGTTCAACGTGCGCTCCAACTGCATCGCGCCCTTCGCCTGGAGCCGGATGATCGGCGCCATCCCGACCGACACCGAGGAGCAGAAAGCGCGCGTGGCCAAGATCCAGCAGATGACGCCGTCGAAGATCGCCCCGCTGGCGGTCTACCTGGCCAGCGATGCCGCGCACGAGGTCAACGGCCAGATCTTCTCGGTGCGCAACAACGAGATCTCGCTGATCAGCCAGCCGCGGCCGGTGCGCTCGGTTCACCGCTCCGAAGGCTGGACGCCGCAGACCATCGCCGAGCATGCGATGCCGGCGATGCGTGCGAGCTTCTATCCGCTGGACCGCTCGGCAGATGTGTTCAGCTGGGACCCTATTTGACAGTCTCGGGTGTTGGCGGATTTAGCGGGACAATCCGCCCGTGAACCTGCACTTCGACCTTTTCGACCTCAAGCTCTTCGCCTTCGTGGCCGAGGCCCGCAGCCTGACGCGAGGCGCCGACAAGGCCTGCATCTCGCTCGCGGCCGCATCGACCCGCATCAAGCAGATGGAGGAAGCCATCGGCGGCAAGCTGCTGCACCGCACCGCCCAGGGCGTGAACCTCACGGCCGCGGGCGAGGCCCTGCTCTACCACGCCAAGCGCGTAATGCAGCAGATGGAGCACCTGCGCATCGACATGCAGGATTTCGGCAAGGGCATCAAGGGCCACGTGCGGGTGTTCGCCAACACCACCTCGATCACCGAGTACCTGCCCGAGAAGCTGGCCGGCTTCCTGACACAGCATCCGGCGGTGCAGGTCGACCTGCGCGAATACCTCAGCGAGGAGATCGTGCGCTCGGTGGCCGACGGCGGCGCCGACATCGGCATCCTCGCGGGCGACGTCCACACCGGCGACTTCGACGCCCGGCCCTTCGGCCGCAACCAGCTGGTGCTGGTGGTGCCGACCGCCCACCGCTTCGCCGACGCGAGCGCCATGGCCTTCGTCGACACGCTCGAGGAGCAGCATGTCGGCCTGCACCACGGCAGCGCGATCCACCGCTTCCTGCTGCGCAAGGCCGAGCTCGCCGGCCGCGGCTACGCGCCCCGCATCCAGGTCGGCAGCTTCGAGGCCATCTGCCTCATGATCGAGGCCGGCGTCGGCGTCGGCGTGCTGCCGGCCTCGTCGGCGCGGCGCCTGTCGCGTGCGCTGCGCATCACGACCGTACCGCTGACAGATGCCTGGGCCGAGCGCGAGCTCAAGATCATCGCCCGCAGCCGCGAGCAGCTGCCGGCCTCGGCGCGCGAACTGTTCGACTATTTGGCGCAGCCACCCGAAGCTCCCTGAACGCACACGGCATGTCCGCAGACCCGAAATCGCTGCGCCTGTTCGTGGCCGTGGCCGACCACGGCAGCATCAGCGAAGGCGCTAAGCGCTGTCACATCGCGCTGGCGGCCGCCAGCAAGCGCATCTCCGACCTCGAGGCGCGGGCCCGGCTGCCGCTGCTGGTGCGCCATGCGCGCGGCGTCACGCTGACCTCGGCCGGCAACGGCCTGCTACTGCATGCGCGCGCCGTGCTGTCGGCCATGGACCGGCTCGGCGCCGAACTCGACGACTTCCAGAACGGCGTGGCGGGCGTGGTCAGCATCACGGCCAACGCGTCGGCCATCGCCCAGTTCCTGCCGGCCCAGATCGGCTCCTTCCTGCGGCTGCATCCGGTGCTCAAGATCGACCTGCAGGAACGCGCCAGCACCGAGGTGGTGAAGGCCGTGATCGGCGGGCTGGCCGACATCGGCGTGATCGAGGGCCACACGCCGGCCGACGGCCTCGAATGCCTGGCCTACCGCAGCGACGAACTCGCGGTGGTGGTGGCGCGCGACCATCCGCTGGCGCGCCGCAAGCGGGTCGGCGTCGAAGAAGTGCTGCGGCACGACCATATCGTGGTGCGCGAAGGCACGGCGCTGCACCGCGTGCTGCTGAGCGCGGCGCTCGAGGCCCAGCTGCCGCTCAAGGTCCGCATGCAGGTGGGCAGCTTCGACATGGTCTGCCGCATGGTCGAGCAAGGTATCGGCATCGGCGTGCTGCCCTTCGCGGCGATCCTGCCGCAACTGCAGATCTTGCGGCTGCGCTGCCTGCGGCTCGATGCGCCATGGGCCATGCGCCGCCACCTGCTGTGCGTCCGGCGCGAGCAGGACCTGACCGCTGCCGCGCGCTCGGTGCTGGAGCACCTGCGGATCCCCGATCCGGGCTGACTGGCTGTCCGGATCAATGTCCGGCCTGGGTGATGTCGATGCTGCGCGTGGGCCGCGGCGCCAACCAGATCACCAACGCGGCCAGCGCGAACGCGGCGCCGGCGGCCCACAGGAAGGCCCTCGGCGAAGCGTTGCAGCGCATCGCCACGGACCATGCCATCGCCCAGGCCGACGGCCCGTCGCGCTGGTTGCGCGGCTGGGCCCGGGCGCAGCTCGGCCACGCGCTGGACGGCCATACGCTGATCCTCGAGAGCTATGCGGTCGATGTTGCGCTGGGCGTGCTGCGCGGCCGTTCGGGGGTGCTCGGCTACGCCGCGCAGGCCTTGATCCTGGCAGCGCGCTGGCACGACGCGCAGCGGCAGCTCGACGAGGCGCTGGCGCTGGCCGAGCGCATGGACGAGCGCCTGCACCTGCCGGAGCTGCTCTTGCTGCAGGCGCAGATTGCGCTCGGCTTGGGCGATGTTGACGCGGCGCGCAGCGCGATGCGGGCCGCGGCGAACGAGGCCGCCCGCCAGCAGGCGCTGTGGTTGGAGTTGAGCGCGCTGGCCGCCCTTTGCGAAGCCGAAGCTTCCCATGACGATGACATTGCCGCGCTAGCCGCGGCCCGCGCGAGACTGCACGAGGGGCTCGACACCGCACTGGTTTCGCGCATCGATGGACTGCTGCGCGACCACCCGTCCGAGCAGCGCCCGACCCTCTCCTGACGACTTCGGCCGCCGCGCCTGCCGAGTTTGAATCTCTTGCCTTCGCCAGGCCGAAAGGCGTCGGCTGCAGCTCACGAAATTCATCGTTGCTCGGCCAAGGCGCTCATGCCGGTTCCGGGCAGTCCTCGACACGCACCAGCCCTGGCGTACGGCTCCCCCGGTCGGGCGCGGCGCGGACATCTAGCACGATTTCGCCCGGCCTCCAGGCGCCAGGGCGCGTGACTCAGCGCGCTGCGGGTTTCCACTGTCGCGCCCAATCGCTCAGTGGCGCCAGCGCCGCACTCAACTTGCGCCCCTCCACGCTGAGGCCGTAGCCGCCCTCATCATGCTCGACCAGGCCCAGCGCTCGCAGCTCCGCGAGCCGCGTGTTCAACAGACTGGAGTTTGTCTCGCAAGCCTCCTGCAGAGCGCGAAACGTCAGCCGCTCCGCGCGAAGCTCCCAAAGAATCCGAAGCGTCGAGCGTCGCCCCAGCAAGTCCAGAGCCACCATGATGGGGCGGCCGGTCTTCGAACCGCGCACGGGCGCGCCGAGCTTTGGAATAGTCATGCTTTATTTTTTAAAGCAATAGCGATAGAGTTCATGCTTTAGAAAATGTAGCAGACACCCGAGGTCGACCCATGACTGCTCGTATCGCTCCCGCTGAGCCGCCTTTCCCCGCCGGCATCCAGTCGTCGCTCGATGGTCTCATGCGTGGCAAACCGCCTCTGCTGCTTTTCACCACGCTCGCCAGGGATCCTCGCCTGTTTCAGAAGTTCTTCGCGGGCGGGCTGCTGGACCGCGGAAATCTGACGTTGCGGCAGCGCGAGCTCGTCATCGCCCGAACCACGTCGCTGTGCAGGTCGGAATACGAATGGGGCGTCCATATCGCGCTGTTCTCATCGCGCGCCGGATTCGATGAAGCTCAAGTTGTTTCGCTTGCCTCCGGCCAAGCGCGGGATTCCTGCTGGACAGACGAGGACAGGCCGCTGATCGCGCTTTGCGACATGCTTCACGCCGAGTGCACTGTCGACGACGCACTCTGGCAGTCGTTGAAGTCGGCGTTCAGCGACGAAGCGATTCTCGAACTGATCATGCTGGCCGGCTTCTATCGCACGGTCAGCTATCTGACAAACACTTTGCGCCTGCCGGCCGAGCCGGGCTCGGCGAGCTTTTCCCCCAGTGCGCAGCGAGGCTAGCGATCGGCTCCCCTTTGCGATTGCGCTCTCGTTCGAGTGCGCAGGCGCGCGGCACGGCAGAGGCCCGAGCCTTCGCGTTTCGCGAAGCCTCGCGCCCGCCACAAACGAATTGTTCTCCCGCCCCTGCGCGTCAAGAATCGCGCAACCAAAGTAGCGAAGGAGAGATTCTTGAAGATCATCCGCGTCAGCGCCACGCCGCTGAACATCCCGGTCAGCATCGACGTGCTGGGCCTCGACAAGCAGACCTCGCTGTCGCTCTGCCTGACCGAGATCGAATCCGACAACGGCCTGGTCGGCCACGGCATGACCGCCATCACCGAAGAAGAAATCATCGCCGCCGCGGTGCGCGAGGTGGCCGGCCCGGCGCTGATCGGCGAAGACCCGATGGCCACCGAGAGGCTCTGGGACAAGCTCTACTGGCTGCTCTCGCCGCGCGGCCAAACCGGCTATGCGAGCCACACCATCGCCGCGCTCGACATCGCGCTGTGGGACCTCAAGGCCAAGGCGCTGGGCCAGCCGCTGTGGCGGCTGCTCGGGGGCGCTCGCTCGCGGGTCCCGGTCTATGCCACCTTCGGCTTCGGCTTCTTCGAGCGCGACCAGCTCGCGGCCGCGGCGAAACTATGGGTGTCGCAGGGCTTCCAGCGGCTCAAGATGACGATCGGCGGCCATGCGCTGGCGCGCCGCGACGAGCCGCGCCCGATCGACGAGGTGATCGACGAAGACGTGCGCCGCGTCGCCGCGGTGCGCGAAGCGGTCGGCCCCGAGGTCAAGCTCTACGTCGACGCCAACTGCGGCCTCGACCTGTTCCACGCCACCCAGCTGGCACGCCGCATCGAGCCCTACGACATCAGCTTCTTCGAGGAACCGCTGACGCAGAACGACGTGCGCCAGATGGCCCAGCTGCGCAGCCGCACCACGATCCCGCTCGCCTGCGGGCAGAACGAGGGCCTGGCCTTCCGCTTCCGCGACCTGCTGGTCCACCAGGCGGCCGACGTGCTGCAGCCCAACGTGACGATCTCGGGTGGCTATTCGCAGTGCCTGAAGATCGCCGGCATGGCGCAGGCCTTCAACGTGCCGATCGACAATGGCGGCGCCTGGCCCTTCCACAACATGCACCTGCATGCGGGCGTCGCCAACGGCGGCATGGTCGAGTACCACTATGTCGCGGTCGAGATGCTGAAGAAAGTCTTCGACGGCCTGCCGGTGCCCGACCAGGGCTGGCTCACGCTGCCCGAGACGCCGGGGCTCGGCTTCGCGCCCAATGCCGATCGGGTGCGTGAACTGGCGAAGCTGCCGAGCTCCCACGGCAAGGGCAAGGCCTGAAGAACAACGACCAGTCAGAGTAGGAATGCCAGTCACCCAGCACCCCCTCCACAGATCCGTACGTGCGGGACTACCGCATACGGCTCCTGCCTTGGGTCGTGACGATCAGACGCTGGTTCGGGTACGGGTGGCAGACGGTCTGAACGGGCAACCAATGCGCCATCAATCGGATCAGCCGCGTTTTGTCGGGGTGCAGTTTCAGCCCGAATTGGCCCAGCCGTTCGGCAACCGCGCGCTGGAAGCGCTCGGCGTCATCACGGAGCTGGAATCCGGCAATCCAATCGTCCGCATAGCGCACGACGATCACGTCGCCTCGGGCGTAGCGCCCCCTCCACTGCTTCACCCACAGGTCGAACGCATAGTGCAGGTAGATGTTGGCCAGCAGCGGACGGACGTTGCCGCCTTGCACCGTCCCCAATTCACTCTGCGTGATCCTGCCTTATTCCAGCACGCCCGCGTGCAGCCATTTCTTGATCAGCCGCACCACGCGCGTGTCAGCCACGCGATGTTCCCGAGCTATACCCGGCCCGCGCGTACCCCTGTCAACGCTTCGCCCACGCCCTCACGAGCGTGCACGCATGATTCGGGGCCGCCGAAGCTGGCTAAGCCTTCAACGTATGACTCTTTCATTCACAACACCTCGCCGGTTTGACCGGCGCACCGGAGACACGATGAAGCAGAGACGACGACAAGCGATTCGGCCACCGCGCCGGCAGGCCCCGCGCCTGGCGGCCCTGGCACTGGCCCTCGGCATGGCGGGCGCCGCCTGGGCCCAGAAGTACCCCGACAGGCCGATCCGCCTGGTGGTGGGCTATTCGGCCGGCGGCGGCGTCGATGCCGCGGCGCGGATCCTCAGCGCCCGCTTGCCGGCGGTGCTGGGCCAGCAGGTGGTGGTCGAGAACCGCGCCGGCGCCACCGGGATGATCGCGGCCGACCTAGTCGCCAAGGCCGCGCCCGACGGCTACACCCTGATGATGGGCGACAGCGCGATGCTGATCACCAAGCTGCTGCTGCCGAAGATCGCCATCGACCCGCTGACTAGCTTCAAGCCGGTCGCCGGCGCCTTCGTGTCGCCCCTGATGATCGTCACCGGCAACGACTTCCCGGCCCGCACGCCGGCCGAGCTGGTGACCGAGCTCAAGACCCATCCGGGCCGCTATTCCTTCGCCACCTCGGGCGTCGGCACGGTGCAGCACCTGGGTTTCGAGATGCTCAAGCAGGCCACCGGCAGCTTCGTGGTGCATGTGCCGTACCGCGGCGCCGCGCAAATCGTGCCCGACGTGGTCGGTGGACAGGTGCCGATCGGCGTCGTCAGCGCCACGGCCGGCATGGCGCAGGCCAAGGCCGGCAAGCTGCGCGCGGTGGCCCTCATGAACAAGGCGAAGCTCGATGGCGCCGAAGGCGTGGCGCCGCTGGCCGACGCGCTGCCGGGCTTCGACGTCGCGCCGCGGCTCTTCCTGCTGGCGCCGGCGGGCACGCCGGACGAGATCGTCGACAAGCTCTCCGCGGCCGTGAAGACCGTGCTCGACACGCCCGAGTCCGGCACGAGTCCGGCAC
>NZ_JBFUIU010000313.1:0-10120 GCF_056401695.1 Variovorax sp. P4_D9 | reverse complement strand
TTGGAACCCAAGGCCGGGATAGCGGGAAATTCCACTCCAGTGCGCACGCCACGAGGGAATCCCTGCGTCCTCTCGGCGTGATAGATCGTAGTGCCACCACTGGTGACAGAAAGACTAACCTTGCCGTTTGGTATGTCGATCTGAGGCAGCAACTGATAGTAGATCGCAACAGTCTCTGAATCCTCAAAGGATGAAGGCATCCAGAAGATGTCTACAAGTCGAATGCCTTGTGCCTCAAATGTTAGAAAGGCAATCGCAGCGGCTAATGCTCTCGAGCCAGATCTAGACATAGTGCAGTTCCTCTCAGTGCGCCACACGAACCGGCGGTTCGACATCGCCATCACTGAAACAATTGACTTCCACCAAAGACCAGCATGAGCACGGTTTCGAGCCAAGTCAATGCCAAGAACGCTGCCCGAGAAATCCGCGTCCAGCGCTATCCACTTGCGCGCCCCGCTGGCGAGGGTTAGACGAAAATGAAAGCGCCGGTTTCGTAGAGGCTCCCGATTTCTTCGGTACGCGCTGCGACGCCCATCGCCATGTCGAGCGCCTGCATGCCGTCAATGCGGCCCGTGGCGCGGCTTTTGTCGAGCTTGCGAGCGCCGGTCGGGTCTTTCGTGACCACAGCATTGGCGGCGCACATCGCGAGCACCGGATGCATGCCATGGGCCAAGCGGCCGTTGAGTAGCTCGGCCTCCAGCGCGTCGAGCGCCGGTGCCATGTCCTTGTAGCCTTGGCCCCATTCGACCAGCGGCAGTTCGGCGCCGAGCTTGTCCAGTTCTTTCTGCAGCAACGCGATGCGCCAGCGGTCATAGGCCAAGGCGCCTGCACGTCCAGGCCGGCGAGGATCGCAAGCATGTCTTGCGCGACGTGCTCATAGTCCACCGTGGCGCCGGGCGTGGTGTGCAGCAGGCCCTGGCGCGCCCACACGTCATAGGGTGCGCGGTCGCGCTTGGCGCGGTCGATCAAACCCTGCTCGGGCGTCCACAAGTGCGGCAGGACATGCCACGCATCGCCCGCTTTCCCGACGATCACGAGCGCGGTCAGGTCGGTGCGTGCGGAGAGGTCTAAGCCACAGTACACCGGCCCGTCGAAGGGCAGCACCGGGCCGCCGCATGCCTTCCACACGTCCGGCGAGATGAAGGGCGATTCGGTCGAAACACGCTGATTCAGCAGCAGGTTGCGCGCGGTGTTCTCCATGCTCGGCATACGCTGCGCCTGCACAGCGCCTTCCATCCGTCCTACTGCGCGACCAAGGGCGCCGTGCTCGCCTTCACGCGTTCGGTCGCGATCGAAGTCGCCGGTGCCAACATCTTCGTCAATGCCATCGCTGCGGGCGGCATCCTGACCCCGCCGATGGAGAATTACCTCGCGACAACATCCGAGGAAACCCGAAACGGCCTGCATCAACTGATTCCGCTCGGACGCCTGGGCAAGCCGAAGGAGTACGCCTCGCTGGCGGTCTACCTCGCGTCGGACGAGCACTACATGGTCGGGCAGACGCTCAGCCCGAACGGCGGCATGGTCCTTTAGCATTCCTGCCCGTGCAACGAGAACTTCCACTTGTCACACGAGATTGTCTGCCGCAGCCTCTTCACTCAAGTCGTTGACGGCAGCACCGATCGTCGGAAAGAAGGCCTTTTCGACGCGAGGACCCAGCCAGGAAGGCATGCGGAGGCGGGAAGGCGAGCTGGCGAACATGCCGTGGTTTTGGGTCATGGGAACAATGCAACCCACTGCGTCGATCGCGGATGCGGTCCGGCAGTTTGCTCGTTGCGCGGAGATGATGGGGGCAGGGATCTCCCCGTTGCTCAGTTCTGCGATGGGTTTCGTGCAGAGCGAAGCGTTGCCGCAACCGGACCGATTCCGGCCCGCATGCATGACTCCTCGAGCTCCGCAATCAAGCGATCAATTTGACCAAGGAAGGCGGCCCTATTCAGTGGCGGCGCTTGAATACAGAGACCCCATGCGAGATCGGCTACCTGCTTTTCACCCGCGCACCGGGCCCACGGACGAACCTCGCAATAGCAAAGGGCTGCCAGTTGCGCCAGATCAGCTTGCTTGCGGGCGTGGGCGATCTCCGCCCCAAGATCTTCGAGGCGCAATCGCATGGTGGGGGTGAGGGCGGTTGCGTTCATGCTGCAGTGCAACATTGCCATCGAGGGGTGGCACCGTCAAGCTCGAGATTAGAGTACCCACCTTATTTGGGGCCGGCGCAGGTCGTCGATGTGGGTGGCGCTATTTCCATGGTAGATCACGGGCGCGTTTGCCGCCCGGATGGCCGGCCGCTACCGTGCCATGGACTGCAGCAGCAAGATCTCTAGAAATGCCTCGACAAGCTGATGCTTGGCGTCCTTCAGGTGAACCGCGAAAACGTTCGCGGTCGTCTTGAGCCCCCTGAGGGGAAGGAACCGTACGTCTCTTCGGTTGTTGTCCGCCACCGACTTGCCGACCAGCGCAAAGCCCAGCCCGGCGGCCACCAGGCAAAGCGCCGTATGGATCTCCTTGGCTTCGTAGGCCACGCGCGGGTCGACGCCGGCCTGCTCCAGCGCCTGGATGGTGTGCCTCGCAAAGCTGCTGTTGGGATCTTTGGGGTAGCTTATGAAGGACATCTCGCCAAGATCCTTCGGGTTCAGCATCTTTCGGCGAGCCAGCGGGCTCACCGATGGCAGCGCCACCAGCAGCGGATCCGTGAATAGCGGCACGCACTTCAGGTCGTCTTCGATGCTGAAGGGACCGATGGTGCGGGCCAGGCCGACGTGGATCAATCCGCTGCGCAACGCTTCGCCCTGGTGTTCCGTGAGGATCTCGGTCAGGTCGATTCGCACTTTTGGGGCGTTGGCACTCATGCTGCACACGGCATTCGGTAGCACAGAGAAGATGGTCGAGCGGGTGAAGCCAATGCTCAGCCATCCCGACCGGCCCAGCGCCAGGTCCTTGGCTTCGGCGACCATGCGCTGCGAGTCGGACAGCAGCAGCTTCGCCTTTGGATAAAGAAACCGCCCTAGCGGCGTGAGCTTCATCGGGCGCGTGGAGCGGTCGAACAGCTTGCCTCCAAGCAGGTTCTCCATCTGGGCGATCTGCGTGCTCACTGCCGCGGGCACGACGTGCAGCCTGGTTGCGGCAAGGGTCGCGCTTTGGGCGTCGACGACCTCGCAAAAGTAGCGCATTGATTTCAAGTTCATAAATATTGATCTTAGGCGCCAAAAAACGTTGGTTGTGTAACGACTTCCATTAATTGAGCATCGGGCTTGTTGATTCCCAACCTAGGAGATGGACATGACTTCCGCTTTGAACGAGCCACGATGGCTCTCAGAAAGCAGATCGTTGTCGACCGCAGAGGTCTCCGACGCGCTCGACTTCTTCAATTTGCCCGGCAGCGCTTTGGGCATCCGATCGGTCGCAGGGCCGGCCAAGCTTTTCGGCGAAGCCTTCACGGTCCGCTTCGCTGCGATCGACCGGTTTCAACCAGGCACTGTGGGAGATTTCATCGATCGTCTTGTGCCCGGCAGCGTCGTGGTATTGGACAACGGAGGCAGGCTCGACTGCACCGTCTGGGGTGGCATCCTGAGCCAACTGGCCGCGCAGAAACGCATCGGTGGCACCGTGGTCAACGGCGTGTGCCGCGACACGGCAGAGGCCGACGAGGCGGGTTACGCGCTTTACGCCTGCGGCAAGTTCATGCGTACCGGCAAGGACCGCGTCCAGGTCGAGGGGTATGAGCAACCGGTGATGCTGGGCGATGTGCGGGTGTGCCAGGGCGACCTCGTGATCGGCGACGCCGACGGGGTCGTGGTGGTGCCTCGTCTGCGCATGCAGGAAGTGCTGACCAAGGCACTGGAAACGCGCATTGTCGAGGCGCAAATCCTGGAAGCTGCGCTGGGTGGCATGCCATTGGTCGAGGCCCGGAAAAAGTATGGCTATCACACGCTGCAGCGGTCGGCGACGACGCTCGCGGCCTGAGCAGCAGCACCCACGCGAATCGTCAAACAAACCGGAGACAACCATATGAACAGAACTTTCAAGCACTTCCGCGCAGCCGCATCGGGCCTGGCGATGGCCGCCGTCGCTTGCGGGGCCCTGGCGCAAGCCGACTATCCCTGCAAGGTCGTGAAAATCGTCTCGCCCTATCCGCCGGGTGGCACGACAGACATCCTTGCGCGCCTGGTCGCGCCCGGCCTGGCAAAAGAACTCGGCGCCACGGTCATCGTGGACAACAAGGGCGGCGCCAGCAGCAATATCGGCACCGAGTTCGTCTCAGGCGCTGCGCCCGACGGTTGCACGCTGCTGCTGGGCAACAACACCGGGATCGTCATCAACCGCAACCTCTACAAGTTGCGTCTCGACCCGGTGAAATCGCTCGCGCCAATCGTCGAGGTCGCCTCCGTGCCATTGGTGCTCTACGTGAATGCCGCCGAATCCGCGAAAACGGTCGACCAGCTCAGTTCGGCAATCAAGGCTGCGCCGGGCAAATACAGCTTCGCCTCGGGTGGCAGCGGCAGCCCGCAACACCTGATGGGAGAAATGCTCAAGCTCGAATTGAAGCTGGACATGACCCACATTCCCTACCGTGGGCAGGGTCCAGCGCTGCAGGACGTGATTGCAGGACAAGTGCCTGTAGCGTTCGAGACGACCACGGCGATCGCATCGCAGCTGAGCGGCGGCGGGCGCATCCGGGCGCTGGCGACGACCGGCAGCGCGCGCTCGAAGAACCTCCCCGACGTCCCCACGATGAAGGAACTCGGCTATGGCAACTTCGTGGTGGAGAACTGGTATGGGATCTTCGCGCCCGCCAAGACGCCGCCTGCGCTGACCGAGCGCTTGAATCGCGATCTCGTCAAGGTGCTCAAGAGCCCCGAGGTGTCGAAGAGCCTTGCCGACATGGGATCGCGCGACGTCGCCGGCACTTCCGAGCAGTTCAACCAGTTCATCGCCAAGGAGCTTCCTTACTGGGAATCGCTCGTGAAGCGCTCGGGCGCGAAGGTCGACTGAACGTCCCTCAACTCGGCGCCTGTTCGCCGCTGCGACATGCGCATCGGACGAGCGGGTCCATCTTTTCCTTCTCTGGAGATTCGCTTGGCTACATCCGAACAAGTCACCCAACTGCGCGACCTCGGCGCAGCGACCGTCTACGAGGCGCAAGGCGCCAAGGGCGCGCTCGACCAGGGCATGAAGCCCATCGATCCGACAGTGCGTCTCGCCGGCCCCGCGTACACGGTGGACTGCCGACCGGCGGACAACCTGATGCTGCACTACGCGGTGCAGAAGGCGAAGCCGGGCGACGTGCTCGTCGTCGATGCCAAGGGTTTCATGGAGGCAGGCCCCTGGGGCGACGTGCTCACGATCCAGGCAAGGAAGCTCGGCATCGCCGGGCTCGTGATCAACGGGTGCGTGCGTGACGCCAACCTCATCATCGACCTCGGCTTTCCGGTGTTTTGYCGCGGGCTGTCGATCAAGGGCACGGGCAAGAACCAGCCGGGCAAGGTCAATGTGCCGGTCACCATCGGCGACGTGCTGATTCACCCCGGCGACATCATCGTTGGCGATCGTGACGGGCTGGCAGTGGTGCCGCGCGACGAAGTGGAATCGGCGATCGCCAGCAGCCTCGCGCGGGAAGACAAGGAAGCCATGCAGCGCAAGGCCATCGAGGAGGGCGCGACCACGGCGGATCTGCTCGGGCTCACGGACAGGCTGCGCAGCCTCGGCCTGGAGTGATCGTATCGATTCGTTCCGGCAGACCGGCTGTATGTCAGGGCACCTTGTCGAACCGCCGCATTTTTTGGAGGCATCACGCGCTGCGCGAGTTCCGCATCCGCGTGGTGGCGTCGAACCTGCAGTTCTTTGAGATCGTTAGTCGTCCAGACGCCGACTTTCTTCTACGGCTTGCGGCTGCGGGACGAAGTCGCGCTCGAGATCGACCCCTGGCAAGACGCTGCTGGTGAGCCTGCAGAGCATCCACGACGACGAGGCCGCCTGCGCGGCCAAGGTGCAGTTCGAACTCAACGGCCAGTCGCGCACCGTCATCACGGCTCGCGCCGGGGCGTTGAGCGCGGCGATGCAGCTCGAGATCGCCGAACCCGGCAATCCGCTCCATGTGGGGGCGCCGATGCCTGGCGCCATCGTGACGTTGGCCGTCACGGCCGGCCAGACCGTTCATGCGGGCAGCACGCTGCTGTCGCTGGACGCCATGAAGATGGAATCGCACATCGGCGCTGAACGGGAGGGCGTCATCGAACGTGTGCTGGTCAAGCCCGGTGACCGGGTTCAGGCCAAGGACTTGCTGATCGTCTGGATGTCGTGAGCCCTGCGTTGTCGCCCCAGCGGGCGTCCCGGGCGCGAACGTCGACTATCGACATTGCTGGAGTTTCAGCCTGCGGGGCGCAGATGCTCCACCATCATTTGCGCGGCGGTAGAGAGCGGCCGCTCGGCGCTGTAGCCCAGCACCAGCTGCCGATGAGCCCATGCGTCGGTCAATCGCACCGCCTTCAGCCCGCGCGCGCTGAGAAATTGCTGGCACGCAGCCAGCGGAAGCACACCCACCCCCAGCTTGGCGGCGATCATCTGGCACATCGCGTCGAAGCTGCGCACCTGCACGCGCAGTCGCAGTGGGCGCCCCGCGTCAGCGGCAGCGCGGGAAGTGAGTTCGAGCAAGGAACTGCCCCGGTTCAATCCGACGAAATCGTGTTCCAGGCACTCTGYGAAGGCGATCTTTCTGAGCTTTCCGAGTGGATGTGATCGGGAGCAGAGCAGGACCAATTCGTCGCTGCGAAACGGTGCGAGCGTGAGGCCCGTTGCCGGCGTTCCTTCGGCAAACACGCCGAGGTCCGCCAGGCCGTCGAGCAGCGCGCGGACGATGTCGCCGCTCAATTGCTCCTCGATGTCCACGCGAATGCCTGGCTGAAGCGCCATGAAGTTCGACAGGACGGGAGGAAGGAACTCGGTCAGCGCGGACATGTTGGCCCAGAGCCGCACGTGGCCGCGGTATCCCTCGGAATAGTCCGTCAGCTCCGAGCTGAACAGCTCGAAGCCCTGAAACAGACGCATCGCATGCTGGGCCGCAGCGTGACCTGCGGGCGTGACCGTTACGCCTTGCACGCTTCGCTCCAGCAGTTGCACGCCCACGGTCGCCTCGAAGTCGCTCAAGCGCCGGCTTGCCGCCGACAACGCAAGATGGCATTGCGCGGCGCCCTTGGTGATGCTGCCGCTTTGTACCACGGCGCAGAACAGCCGCAGCGTCACGAAATCGACTCGCGCCGGATTGATGACGTTCTTCACAGTGTCAGGGTTTCCATGAGCTTCGCGAAATGCGAAGGATACATGCCGAGAAGGCAATTCCTCCCCGGCGCTTTCCAACTTTAGATTCACGGCTCTGCAGCTTGGAAAGAGATGGAGACATGAAAGCGCTACAAGGCCTCAAGGTCCTCGAACTGGGACAATTGATCGCCGGCCCGTTCGCCGGCAAGACACTCGCCGAGTTCGGGGCGGACGTCATCAAGGTCGAACCTGCCGGCGTCGGCGATCCGCTGCGCAAGTGGCGGCTGCTGCGTGACGGCACGTCGGTGTGGTGGGAGGTCCAGTCGCGCAACAAGCGCTCGGTGTGCCTGGACCTGCGCACGCCCGAAGGACAGGAGGCCGTCAGGGCCCTTGCGCTCGAGGCGGACGTCCTGATCGAAAACTTCAAGCCCGGAACCCTGGAAGGCTGGGGCCTCGGATGGGATCAGCTTCACGCGCTGAATCCCGGCCTCATCATGCTGCGCATCTCGGGGTACGGACAGACGGGACCCTACCGGGACAAGCCCGGATTCGGCGTCCTGGGGGAGGCGATGGGCGGCTTGCGTCATCTCACCGGCGAGCCGGGCCGCGTGCCCGTACGCGTGGGCGTGTCGATCGGCGACACGCTGGCGGCCCTGCATGGCGTGATCGGCGTTCTTACCGCATTGCACCATCGCACGGCGCATGGCGGGGAGGGGCAGTTCATCGACGTCGCACTGTACGAGTCGGTGTTCAATGTCATGGAAAGCCTGGTGCCCGAATACGACGCCTTTGACGCGGTGCGCGAGCGGGCGGGCAGCGCGTTGYCCGGCATTGCGCCGACCAATGCGTACTGTTGCAACGACGCCCAGTACGTGCTGGTGGCCGGCAACGGCGACAGCATCTTCCGCCGCCTCATGCGCGCCATCGGCCGCGAAGACCTCGAGACGGATGCGGACCTTGCTCACAACGACGGCCGCGTGCGTCGCGTCGAGGAGATCGACGCGGCCATCGAGGCGTGGACGAGACGACGCAGTCGCGAAGACGTCCTGGCCGTGCTCGATGGCGTCGGTGTGCCGGTGGGGCGCATCTATTCCGTGGCCGACATCGCCGCGGACCCGCAGTACCTTGCCCGCGAAATGATCGTCGAGTCGCTGACCTCCGACGGGCGCACGCTGAAGGTGCCGGGCGTGGTCCCCAAGCTCAGTGCGACGCCTGGCAGCATCGCCCATGCCGCGCCACGACTCGGGCAACACACCGAGGATCTTCAACGGGGCGGCTGGCCCGCCCGTTCGGCCTGAATTCAAGGAGAAGCTTTCGATGAAGGACGGAAACAACCAACGGCTGTTCATCAACGAGGTCGCCACGCGGGACGGCTTCCAGATGGAGTCGCACTTCATACCCACCGACGACAAGGTGGCGCTCATCGACCGGCTGAGCACCCTGGGCTACGTCAAGATCGAAGTGACATCATTCACGTCGCCCAAGGCCATACCGGCGCTGCGCGATGGCGAGGAAGTCATGGGCCGCATCGCGCGCCGATCCGGCGTGGTCTACACCGCACTCGTGCCCAACCTGCGCGGCGCAGAACGCGCCCTCGACGTGGGGATCGACGAGTTCAACGTCGTCATGTCGACCAGCGAAACGCACAACCTGAGCAACCTGCGGATGACGCGCGAGCAGTCGTTCGCACAGCTTGTCGAAGTCATCGCATTGGCACGGCAGGCGAAGGTGCCCGTTAACGTGTCGCTCTCGTGCGTCTTCGGCTGCCCGATGGAAGGGGAGGTTCCGCAGGACACCGTGCTCGGATGGATCGACCGGTTCGCGGAACTCAACGTCAAGGGCATCACGCTGTGCGACACCACGGGCATGGCATACCCCACGCAGGTGCAGGAACTCTGCCGCGCGGCCATGGAACGCCAACCCGGACTGGAGTTCACGGCGCACTTCCACAACACCCGCGCGATGGGGCTGGTCAACAGCGTGGCGGCGGCCGAATCCGGCATCCGGCGTTTCGACATGTCGCTCGGCGGCATCGGTGGATGTCCCTATGCGCCTGGCGCCACCGGCAACGTGGCAACTGAGGATGTCGTCCACATGCTGCAGTGCATGGGCTACGACACCGGCATGGACCTGGAGGGCTTGATCGGCGCCACGGCGCAACTGGAACAGCTGGTGCTGCACGACCTGCCGAGCCAGCTGCCCCGCGCCGGCCATCGGCTGACGCGCCACCAACCGCCGTCCGACTTCGCCGAGATCGTTGTCCGCGCGGCGGCGAAGGACAGCGCGAAGCACAACACCAAGGAGAAGCTGGCGTGATAGACCATTTGGACCACCTGGTGCTCACCACCACGGACGAGCAGGCCTGCGTCGCCTTCTACGTCGACGGGCTCGGCATGTCGCTCGAGGCTTTCGGCGATGGACGCAAGGCGTTCCGCTTCGGCAACCAGAAGATCAACCTGCACATCAAGGGCAAGGAGTTCGAGCCGAAGGCCCACACCCCCGTGCCCGGGGCGCTGGACCTATGCTTCATCGCCAGCAAGCCGCTGGACGAGGTGATTGCCGAGCTGAAGCTGAAGGGACTGAGGATCGTGGAGGGACCGGTGATGCGCACGGGTGCCGTCGCGCGCATCCGTTCCGTGTACCTGCGGGATCCGGACCTCAATCTCATCGAGATCTCCGAGGTGGTGGCATGAAGGTCGTGTTCCTCGACGCTGCGACCTTGCCGCAGGACCTCCGGTTCGACCCCAACCTGGATGTCGACTACCGCCCCTTCGCATCGAGCGCGCCAGACCAGGTGGCCGAACGCATCGAAGACGCCACGGTGGTCATCACCAACAAGGTTCGGCTTGACGGCCCGCTGCTTCGG
>NZ_JBFUIU010000312.1:0-10152 GCF_056401695.1 Variovorax sp. P4_D9 | reverse complement strand
CCCTTGCACAGCTTCAGGACCCTGCTGCAGGACCTCTCCACCCTGGCCTACAACATCACCCACACCCACCTCAACCCCGAGGCCAAGATCGTCACCACCACGCGGCCCACGCCGCTTCAGGCAAAAGCCTTCACGCTGCTCGGCTTGAATCCCGCCTGTACCCAGTAGCCGCTCTCCCTGCGAACGAAAAGCTCAAGCAGGGCGCGCACTTACGTCTCGGCGATTACCAAAGTTCGGCCTAGCGCTTACTGGTGCTTGAAGTCGGGCGTGCGCTTGGCCAGGAAGGCATCCATGCCTTCCTTCTGGTCGGCGGTCGCGAACAGCGCATGGAACAGCCGGCGCTCGAACATCACGCCGTCCGACAGCCCRCTCTCGAAGGCCCGGTTGACCGATTCCTTGGCCGCCATCACTGCGATCTGCGAGAAGCTCGCGATGGTCAGCGCGGCGCCCAGCGCCTCTTCGGCCAGCTTCTCGAAAGGCACGATGCGGCTCACCAGCCCGGCGCGCTCGGCTTCGGTGGCGTCCATCATGCGGGCCGTCAGCGCCATGTCCATGGCCTTGGACTTGCCGACCGCGCGCGGCAGTCGCTGCGTGCCACCGGCGCCCGGGATGACGCCGATCTTGATCTCAGGCTGGCCGAACTTCGCGTTGTCGGCCGCGATGATGAAGTCGCACATCATCGCCAACTCGCAGCCGCCGCCCAGCGCGAAGCCGCTCACCGCGGCGATCACCGGCTTGCGGATCTGGCGGATGGTTTCCCAGTTGCGGGTGATGTACTCGCCCTTGTAGACGTCCTGGAAGTTGTACTTGGCCATCGCCGCGATGTCGGCGCCGGCCGCAAACGCGCGCTCGCTGCCGGTCAGGATGATGCAACCGATGGCCGGGTCGGCGTCGAAGGCCTTCAGCGCCTGGCCCAGTTCGGTCATCAGGGCGTCGTTCAGCGCATTCAACGCCTTGGGCCGGTTCAGCATGATGATGCCGACCTTCTCGGCCTCGACGCGTACCTGGATGTTTTCGTAGGTCATGATCTTGATTCAGAAGTAGCTGTAAAGCCGCGATCTGCGGTCGCGAGTGCGTCATAGCCGACCTTGCCGCTTGCCCGCGCTGCAGCCGCTTTCATGTCGGCCGCACAGCTTGTCTCTCTTGACTAAACGCTCAAGGCTTGCTGTCAGCGCCGCAATTTCACGGTCGACCGTTGCCTGGGAAACATCGATCATCGACACAAGCAGGCCGGCCATCGAGCAGACCCGCGCGATGCCAATTCCGATCGCGCCCGCCCCAATGATGCCAATCAATTTTTTGGTCATGAAAGGCTCCTTCATTGTCACGATGAGATCGCTAGCACTGCCTTCATTGCGCCGCTGATGAGCATTGATGACCATTGGCCCGGATTGATCACAGCGCCAGTTATCGCCAAGTCACATCTCATGAATGCGCAACCACTCGGTGTACTCGGCCATGGCGCGCTCGGGCGAGTACTTTGGCTCGTAGCCTAGTTCGTCGCGCAGTCGGGAAATGTCCATGTAGAAGTTGCCCATGTTCACTTCTCGACCAGAAGCGGCGAATGCGTCTTGCGCCGCGCTTCGAAGTTGCACCTTGAAGCCGGGAATGGCTTTCTCGGCCGCGCGTGCAATCTCTCCATACGTCACTGCGCGCCCGCTGCCAAGGTTGTAAATGTGGTGCTTCAGCGAAGGCGCGCGAATGACGAGCCCCATGCCGCACGCGATGTCCTTGACGTAGGTCTGGTCGTAGCCGTCGGTCTCTACTGGGACTCCGCTCCCCTTGGAGAAGTCCGGTGCAGTGCCGGAAAGGCCGGCCTTGATCAAGCGGCTCGGCAAATTCAGGAAGGTACGATAGACCGGCCCGTACATGCCGCTGCAACGCACGGTCACGATGTTCAGGCCTTCCTGCCGACGGTAGAGATTCGCGATGACCTCGAGCGTTTTCTTTGCCCAGGATTGCACGATGAAATTGTCATCGGACTCCTGCAGCGGCGAGGCCATATCTTCCTTGAACGGCATGCATTCCGGGCCCAGGCCCCAGTACGCGTCGGACGAGCTCGTCAGCACAATGCGCTTGACGCTGTTCAGCTTGGCCGCCTCGAAGAGGTTCAGCTCGGCCGTGACCCGCGCGCGAACTTCCGCGGCAGGCGCCAGCTGCTTGGGCGCATACCCGGAAGTGTCGACTACCGTGTCCGGCTTGTACTTGGTCACTACAGCCATCACCGCGTACGGGTCGGTCAAATCGAGGTACTCGACGAACGCTCGCTTGCGCTCGATGGCATCCTGCAGAAGTACAGGCGCCTGGCGTCGCACGCCCGTCACGACGACGGTCTCTCCCCTGTCGACCAGTTCATTTGCAGTATGCTGTCCGAGCATGCCGGTTCCACCAAATACGATGATCACTCTCGCTTCTCCAATATTGTTCATGTGACGTGCCGCGATCCGCTCACCACCAGGGATAGAACGGCGGCATGTCGGTGGACGGGCGCGCGGTGAACCGCGGTGGACGGCGTTCGAGGAACGCAGCAACCCCCTCCTTGCCGTCAAGCTGGCTCGCATAGAAGACGCCCAGAGATTCGATCTTGTGGGCGATCAATGGATCAGGCTGGCCCGCGTTGCGGTAGATCATCTGGCGGATCAGTGCCGCGGAGACGGCAGACTTGCCATCGATGAAGCTGCGTGCGAGCGCCTCGGCTTCGGAGCGCAGCTTGTCCGCCGGGACCACTGCACGGAACAAGCCCCCACGGCGGCCTTCCTCGGCGTCAAATACATCAGCCCGATACAACCATTCCAGAGCCTGGGAAATTCCCACCAGCTTCGGCAGGAGCCAGGTGGAGCATGCCTCGGGTACGATGCCCACGTGACCGAAGACGAAGCCCATTCGCGCTGTATCCGACGCAATGCGAACGTCCATAGCCAACGTCATCGTCGCGCCGATGCCCACGGCAGGGCCGTTGATTGCAGCGATGACGGGTTTCTTGCACGCCATGATGGCCAACGCCACGCGCCCGCCTGTGTCGCGGACACCCTGGACGATCGCGGGATCGTCGTAGAGGTCGTCCAGATCGGACAGCGAAGGCGTGAGGCTCTCGTCCAGACCGAAGACATTCCCGGCGCGGGACAGGTCCATGCCGGCGCAGAACGCTCTGCCGGCACCGGTGACGATCACCGCGCGGACGGTGTCGTCTTCGCTGATCGCGGTGAACGCGTCGGTCAACTCGTTCGCCATCGTCACCGTGAACGCGTTGAGCTGGTCCGGGCGGTTCAGGCTCAGCCACAAAACGCCATCCTCCGGATCGAGTTTCAGGGTTTCGTAGGCCACCATGTTTCTCCGCGCCTACTTCCAGCCCATGAATGCCAGGCCGATGCCGGAGCCCAGTGGCGTGCGATGCACGGGGATGTATTCCGTGTAGTCGCACTTCAGTCCGGTGACCATTCCGGAGACCATGATCCAGTTTCGGATTTCGGATGATCCAGACAGCATGGCCTCCTGCGGTATCGCCGTGAGCTTGTCGACGTCATTGGTCTGCAGTGCGCTAACGATGCGTCGGTCGAACGCCTCTTCGCAAAGGAAATGGCTGAGCCCCCCCGATGCGACCACGGCCACGCGCGCTGGGTTCGAGGATGAGGCCAACGCCGAGGCGATCTTCGTCCCTACCTCATAGCATCTTGCCGCTGTCGGTGTGTTTGGCGGAAAGTATGTATTGAGCATGACCGGCAGCATCGGCACGTTGACGTCTTTCATCAATCGCTCGATCACGAAGCCAAATGCGTGGCCAAAACCGCGCACGCTGGGGTCGAGGATGCGATCCGACGACGCCACGTCCACACCCTGGCGAATGAGTCCCTGCACCAGATCGAGCGCCAGGTCGGGCGCACCCGGATAGCGATGAGGCAAGTCCATCCGATAGCCCGACCAGAACTTCTGGTCGGCCCACGGCGGCATTCCCTTGAGGTGCTCGGACGGCTTCATCAACAGTTCATCGCCGCGATAGACGGCCATGGCAGGAAAATTCTCCGGGCCGAACAGTTCTCCCTGGTCATCACCGACGACCAGCACGACATCCGGCTCAGCGGCACGCAACTGGGCGGCCAGGCTGTCTAGCGCAGCTTCGGCCTTGGCTGCCATCGCAGGGAAGCCCGCCGGGTCCGACTCCCTGATGTAGGGCTCGCCGCGCTCGGCGACAAGGTCATCGTAGGAAACGAGTCGGCCATCCAGCGTATTGAGCAACTTGTTGCGCCGATCGTCCGCGGAACGGAACTCCCATTGCGCCCCACCCAGCACGAGCAACGGGCTGTGGGACGTGCCGATGCCAAGAACAATGCGGGCCATCAGTGTCTCCCGATCACATGCCGATGCCTTGGCGGGCGCCCTCGCCCGTCAAGTACTTGTTGGGGTCGCCCTTGACCGCGGGCGCCCCGCCCTTGGCCTTCAGATGCGGGAACAGGCGTCGCGCGTTGTTCTCGTAGATGTTGGCGCGGTCTTCGGCCGTCAGCGTATCGATATCCTCGACCAGGGCCTTGATGTCGTCGAAACTTCGGCCGGTTTCGGGATTCATGGCGGTGCCCGATCCCGGGTTCTCAGTGCCGAAGACGACGCGGTCGCTGCCGACCAGCTTGATCAGCATCGCCAGCGAATCCTTGGAGTGGATGACCGTGTCGTAGTAGATGCGCCGCAAGCTCTCGTCGAAGGATTCATTCAACGGATGGTTCTTCGCCATGACGGGGTGCAGGCGCTCGGCGCGCCAGCGACCAACCTGGTAGGGCACCGAGCCGCCGCCGTGCGAGATGATGATCTGCAGCTTCGGAAAGTCCAGGAAGACCCGCGAATTGACGAGCGACAGAATGGCCAAGCTCTCCTCGTCGATGAAGTGCGTCGCGTAGGTGCCGCGGCCGTGCTGGTTTCCGGTGGAGTGCACGTGCGCGGGCACATCGAGTTCGCAGAGCTTCTCGTACAGCGGATACCAATACTCGTCCCCCATCGGCGGGGTCTTGTTGTCGCCCTCGCCCGGATCCGGGTCCAGCAGGCAGCCGACGAAGCCATACTCCACGATGCAGCGCTCCAGTTCGGGCAACGACGTTTGGATCGGCTCGCCTGCTGGTTGCGGCAGGCCGCAGATGCCGGCAAAGCGGTCCGGCAATACACGGCAGAACTGCGCAATGTAGGCGTTGACGCCCTCGTTCCAGCGATGCGCCACGCGGCCAGGCTTCTCGGCGTGGAACATCGTAAAGGGTCGGGGCGACAGCAGCTGCACGTCAGTCCCCGCCAGGTCGATGGCATCGAGATTGCGCTTTGTCTCCGGCAGCGACAACATCTCGTCGTCGGACAGGGGAGGCGGCGGCGTGCCGTAGGTGGCTCGGCTTGCGAGCAGCAGCGTGTACCAGGCGTAGAGCTTTGGGGAGGCGCAAAGATGCCCGTGGACGTCGATGATCATGGGGACTCCTAAGTGAACGGTTGGGGGGAAAGAGGCCGATAGCGCCTCAGAAGTTGTAGACCTCGAGGGTCCGTTCGCCCGCGCGAATGCGATCCAGGATTGCGGCCTCCTTGGCGTCGCGCTGTTCGGCCGCTGAAACCACCTGCTCGGCGCGCTCGCGCGGAATCGCTACGACTCCGTCCGTGTCGCCGACGATCAAGTCGCCGGCATTCACTGTGAGATCACCGAACAGAACTGGAAAATTGACCCAGCCGCGAGCACCATAGTCTTTGCCCGTGCCCCGCATGCACAGGCCGCGAGCGAATACAGGCAAGCCGAACTCGGCGAGGATGCCGCCATCACGCACGCAGCCGTCGATCACGAGGCCCGCCAGGCCGCGTGCCTTGGCGGCGCAGGACATGATCTCGCCCCAGTAGCCGAATTCGTAGTCGCCGCTGACGTGGACAACAAGCACATCGCCCGGCTGCGCTACGTAGAGGGCGCGGTGCAACCAGAGATTGTCTCCACCGGGTGAGTGCACCGTAACGGCGGGGCCACAGACGCGAAATGTCGGGGCTACAGGCTTGATAGCCGATGGCAACACTCCGATGCGGCCGCCTGCCTCGTGCAACGTTGCGGTCGGCAAAGACTGGGCAGCCGCGACAACGGTGGCGCTGGTCCGCTGGATGTCGGGCCGAATGGTCGGCCCAGCGGGCATGGTGAGCATCGTGCTCATTTCGAGGCCATCCGCGTCTGCAGTTGGTGATAGCGATGCTTGTCGCGAGCCTCGCGCAAGTTGAGGCCTCCGCGCACCGACTCGCGAATGGCGTCTTCGGCGGCCTGGATCTCCTCGGCTGAGGCGAGCACCAGGTCTTCCTGTTCCTTGGGAATGACGACCACACCGTCGGCGTCGCCGCGCATCAAGTCGCCTGGGCAGACGCGGACGTCTCCGATGCTGACCGGAATCTGCGTAGCCTCGACCTGAACCCGGTCCTTGCCCGTGCGCATCCAGGATTCTCGGCTGTAGACTGGATAACCAAGCTGCAAGCAAAGCGCGACGTCGCGGTTGATGCCGTCGATCACAGTGCCTGCGATGCCCTTGCTGTGCGCTACCTCGGTCAGGATGTCGCCCCACACGGTGACGTTGTCGCGCCCACCGTTGTCGAGCACGATCACGCTACCAGGCGCCACGTCGTCGATGTAGTCGCCGACGGTGCCGGGCGGCGTACCGGCGGGGCCATATTTGAGGGTCCAGGCGCGACCCGTCATGCGAAAGTCGATCGAGCGCGGCTTGATTCGGTAGCACTGGCCGTTCAGGCCATGCCGGTCGAGCGCATCGCTCAAGGTGGCGGTATCGAGCTTCGAGGCACGCTCGACGTTGCGGTCAGTCATCTCGGTTCTCCAATGCGTCGCTCAACGCAGCATGTGTTCGTAATCAGCGCCCATCACCTCAGCGATGGGTTGGCCGGCCAGCAGCGCCTTGGCCATGGCGGCTTCACGACCTGCGATCATTTCGGCGGCGTCGAGGACGCGCTCGATATCCGCGGCCGGAATGAAGGCCACGCCGCTCGCGTCGGCAATGACGTAGTCCCCGGGATTCACGGTCACGTCGCCGATCGTGATGCGTTGGTTCGTTACGGCTTCCGCAACGCGTCCGCGGGCGGTCTTTGCGGTCAGGGCGCGGCAATAGACCGGAAAGTCATAGGCACGCGCTTCGTCGACGTCTCGCACCGGGCCGTCGGCGATCACGCCGGCGACGCCTCGGACCTTCGCGCCGAGCGTGAGGATGCCGCCCCAGCTTCCGGCATCCAGGCCCGTGCGTTGCTCGACAACGATCACTTCGCCCGGTTGCGCCATTTCAATCGCAGTCGTGCCCAAATGCCGTGGTGCTGCGCCCGTTGGCGGCGGCGGGGCCCGATCCGCCGGGACGAGTCGGCAGGTCACCACGCGCCCGGCGATGCGCCGGGTGGTCGAGCGTTGCTCGAGGCCGCTGACAACACGGTCGCGCAAGCCGAGTTTGTCGAGTGCATCAGATACCGCACAGCAATCGAGGCGGTTCAGGCGTTTGACGGGATCGTTCATGAAGTCAGACGTTTGACGGGGACAGGTACTTGAGCCGCAACTCGCGCTTGAGCACCTTGCCGGTTGGGTTCTTTGGCAACGCGTCGACCAAGATCACCCGCTTGGGGATCTTGAACAGTGCTAGCCTTCCTGCGCAGGCAGACAGGACACTCTGCTCGGTGAGCACATGACCCGGCCTCGTGACGATCACGGCAGTGACCGCTTCGATCCACTTGGGGTCTGGGAGTCCGATCACGGCCACCTCAGAGACTCCGTCGATGCCGTAGATCGCCTCTTCGACTTCACGGCTGGCGACGTTCTCGCCGCCGGTCTTGATCATGTCCTTTTTGCGGTCGACGACGCTGATGTAGCCCTCCTCGTCGATCGTTCCCAAGTCTCCGCTGTGGAACCAGCCACCGAGAAAAGCGAGCTTCGTGCGCTCTTCGTCCTTGTAGTAGCCGCTCAGGAGCTGGGGTGAGCGGTGCACGATCTCGCCGATCTGGCCGACACCCACGTCGTTCATGGCGTCGTCAACCAGCCGGGTTTCGACATTGAGCGTCGCACGGCCGGCCGACCCTGCCTTGCGAAGTTGATCCTCAGGCTTTAGCACGGTCGCTACCGGAGCGATTTCGGTCTGGCCGTAGAGATTCCAAAGGCGGACCGCCGACATGCGTCGCTGAATTTCTTTCAGCACCTCCACCGGCATGATCGACGCCCCGTAGTAGCCCTTGCGCAAGCACGACAGGTCGGTTGATTCGAACTGAGGCGCTTGCATCAGCGAAATCCAGACCGTCGGCGGCGCGAAGAAGGAGTTGATGCGGTCGCGCTCCATCAGTGCGAGGAGATTGGCGGCCGCCGGCTTGCCCGTGATCACGCTGGTTGCGCCCACGTAGATGCAGGGGCCGAGGAAAACGTCGAGCTGCGCGCAGTGATAAAGCGGGAGCGCATGCAGCACACGATCGCTCTCGGCGATCTCGATGTCGACCAGGCAACTCACGTACTCGGAGATGACGGCGTCGTGCGTCAGCATCGCCCCTTTTGGACGTGATTCGGTGCCGCTGGTGTAGATGATTTGCGCCAGCATCGACCCCGTCAAAGCTCGCTGCGGCGCTCCGCCCTTCTTCAGCAGTTGATCGAAGGTCGTCAGTCCAGCGACTGGGTCGGTAGGGCCTTCGCTCGGCAGCCAGACTCTTTCGCTGACCGCAGTATCGACGCTAGCGGCCTTCCCCAATTCCGCGAAATCCGAGTCGACGCACAACATGCGAGCCCCTGAGTGCTCGAGGATGTAACGCGCTTCCTCAACACTCAGCATGAAGTTGATGGGAACCAGTACCGCGCCGAGCCGGGCCAACGCGAATCGCAGCGTAGCAAACGCATGCGAGTTTCGCGAGATCACCGCAACACGATCTCCGATCTCAATGCCGCGCTCTGCAAGACCCCCGGCAAGCTGGTTGCAGACGTCGTCAAACTGCGCATAGGTCCAGTCCACGTTCCCGCAGCGGATAGCGAGCTTGTCAGGGAAGCGCTGCCGCGTGCGCCGCAACAGGTCCCCAAGCGTATGACGCGCAATAACGGTGCTCATCGGTCTCTCCTCGGTCAGTGCATCAAGGTTGATTGATGATCGCGATGACTTCCAGCTGCAGCAACATGCCGCCTTGCAGGTCGTACATCAGCGTATGGCGAGCCGGGCGGTCGTGCGGGTCCGGAAAGCACTTGAGCCATTCGGCATTGATGTGCTCGCGCGCGGCGTTGTCCTTCAGGTAGACCGTCATGCGCACCACGTCATTCAAGCTGGCGCCGCCTCCGGCGAGCAGAGCGCGCACGTGGTCAAACGCGAAGCTCGCCTGCGAGGCAGCGTCGGCCGGAAGCGTTCCCGTACCCGGATCGATGCCCGGGATGCCCGATGAGTAAAGCGTGTTGCCGACACGTGCGCCCATCGGAATGGGTGCTGCGCCATGCGAGACGCCAGTCACTTCGATTGAGCGTCGACGAGGAAGATTCATTTGTTCTTCTCCTAAGGGGACTCAGGCCGACACGCCAAGCAGCTTGTCGATCAGTGGTTGGTTGCCCAGCAGCTCTTCGCTGGGCCCGCTATGCACGACCGCGCCGTGGTCGATGACGACGCAGCGCTCGGATTGCGCCAGGGCCAGCTCGTACTTCTGTTCGACCAGCACGATGGCCATGTCGCTTTCGCGGCGCATCCGCTCGATCGCGACCAGCATCTCCTTGACGATCAGCGGCGCCAGGCCTTCTACTGGTTCGTCGAGCAACAGCAGCGATGGGTTGGTCATCAGCGCGCGCCCGAGCGACAGCATCTGCTGCTCGCCGCCGGAGAGTTGGTTACCGTAGTTGCTGCGGCGCTCTTTCAGGCGCGGAAACAAGGCGTATACGCGCTCGAGGTTCCAGGTTCCTGCACGAGCCACGACGGTGAGGTTCTCTTCAACCATCAGCGACGGAAAGACCTCTCTCTGCTGCGGCACCCAGCCCACGCCACGGCGGTTGCGGCGATGCGCGGGCTCCTTGTCGATGCGCTCGCCATCGAACCAGATCTCGCCGGAATGGTGCGTCGTCAGCCCGATGATGGTCTCAATGAGCGTCGTCTTTCCGACACCGTTGCGGCCGATCACGACTAGCGTCTCGCCGCGACGCACCGACACCTCCATGTCGTGCCGTGC
>NZ_JBFUIU010000311.1:0-10214 GCF_056401695.1 Variovorax sp. P4_D9 | reverse complement strand
GCTGCTGCTCGACGAGCCGGCCGCCGGCCTGCGCCATCTGGAGAAGCAGGCGCTGGCCGAGCTGCTGTCGCAGCTGCGTGCCGAGGGCCTCGGCATCCTGGTGGTCGAGCACGACATGGAATTCGTCATGAACCTGGCCGACCGCATCACGGTGCTCGAGTTCGGCGCCGTCATCGCCGAGGGCACGCCGGCCCAGGTGCAATCCAACCCCCGTGTGCTGGACGCTTACCTGGGCGGCAGCGACGAAGAACCGATCGCGGTGGCCGCATGACGTCGCTTTTCGAATTAAAGGATTTCAGTGTCGCCTACGGCGCCGTCGAGGCGGTGCACCAGGTCGCGCTGCGGGTGAACGAGGGCGAGATCGTCACCGTGATCGGCCCCAACGGCGCCGGCAAGACCACGCTGCTGTGCGCCGCGATGGGCCTGCTGCCGTCGAGCGGCACCCTGACGCTGGCGGGCGAACGCATCGCCCGGCCCAGCGTCGAGGCGATGGTCGCGCGCGGCGTGGCGCTGGTGCCCGAGCGGCGCGAGCTGTTCGGCGAGATGTCGGTCGAGGACAACCTGCTGCTCGGCGGCTTCTATCGCTGGCGCACCGGCAAGCGCGACCAGAAGGAGCGCATGGAGGAGGTCTTTGCGATCTTCCCGCGTCTCAAGGAGCGCCGCGAACAACTCTCCAGCACGCTCTCCGGTGGCGAGCGCCAGATGCTCGCCATCGGCCGCGCGCTGATGGCGCGACCGCGGCTGCTGATGYTCGACGAGCCCTCGCTGGGCCTGGCGCCGCTGATCGTGCGCGAGGTGCTGCACGTGGTGTCCTCGCTGCGCGCGCACGGTGTCTCGGTGCTGCTGGTCGAGCAGAACGCGCGCGCCGCGCTGCAGGTCGCCGACCGCGGCTATGTGCTGGAGACCGGCGCCGTCGCGCTGACCGGCCCGGCGCAGGAACTGATTCACGACCGCCGAATCATCGATACCTACCTCGGCCTCGGCAACAAGAGCGCGGCCGTCGCGGCGGCCGCCTGATTCATCCCTCCCCCGGAGAACACCATGACCCAGATCCTTCAGAGCTTCATCGGCGGCCGCTGGCTCGGCGCCCAGGGCGCGCAAGCGCTGCGCAGCGCCATCAATGGCCGTCCGGTGGCCAGCACCCATGCCGAGGCCATCGATTTCGGCGAAGCCCTGGCCCACGCGCGCACGGTCGGCCTGGCGAACCTGCTGGCGATGGATTTCCAGCAGCGCGCCCAGCGCCTGCGCGCACTCGCCAAGTACCTGGCCGAGCACAAGGAAGAGCTCTACGCGATCTCGGCCCACACCGGCGCGACGCGCGCCGRCAGCTGGATCGACATCGAAGGCGGCGCCGGCACGCTGGCCGCCTACGCTGGCATCGGCGGCAACGAGCTGCCCTCCGGCAACCTGGTGCACGAAGGCCCGGCCATGCCGCTCGGCAAGAAGGGCGGCTTTGCCGGTACCCACATCCTGGTGCCGCGCCGCGGTGTCGCGGTGCACATCAACGCCTTCAACTTTCCGGTCTGGGGCCTGCTCGAGAAGTGGGCGCCGAGCTTCCTCGCGGGCATGCCCTGCATCGGCAAGCCGGCCACCTCGACCAGCTACCTCACCGAGGCGCTGGTGCGCCTCATGCACCGCTCGGGCCTGCTGCCCGAGGGCAGCCTGCAACTGGTGATCGGCAGCACCGGCGACCTGCTCGACCGGCTCGACGGCATGGATGTCGTGACCTTCACTGGCTCGGCCGACACCGCCGCCAAGCTGCGCGTGCATCCGAACATCRTGCGCCAGTCGATCCCGTTCAATGCCGAGGCCGACTCGCTCAACTGCGCGATCCTGGCGCCCGACGTCTCGCCCGACGACGAGGAGTTCGACCTCTTCGTCAAGGAAGTGGCGCGCGAGATGACGGTCAAGTCGGGCCAGAAGTGCACCGCGATCCGACGCGCCATCGTGCCGCGCGAGCGCATCGATGCGGTGATCGAGAAGCTGCGTGCGCGGCTCGCCAAGACCGTGGTCGGCGATCCGGCGCGCGAGGACGTGCGCATGGGTGCGCTGGCCTCGCACGCTCAGCAGGCCGACGTGGCCGAGCGCGTGCGGCTGCTGATGCAGGGCGCCGAACTGATCTATGGCGAGGGCGACGGCTTCGCGCCGCAGGGCGAGGGCGTGGCCGAAGGCGCGTTCTTCTCGCCGACCCTGCTGCTGGCCCGCGACCCGCTCGGCAACGACGCCGTCCACGACATCGAGGCCTTCGGCCCTGTCAGCACGCTGATGGCCTACGACGGCCTCGACGAAGCGCTGGCGCTGGCCGCACGCGGACGCGGCAGCCTGGTCGGCACACTGGTCACCAAGGACCCGGCGACCGCCGCCCGCGTGATCCCGATCGCCGCCGCGCACCACGGCCGCATGCTGGTGCTGGACCGCGAGGCCGCCGTGGAATCGACCGGCCACGGCTCGCCGCTGCCCTTCCTCAAACACGGCGGCCCCGGTCGCGCGGGCGGCGGAGAAGAGCTCGGCGGCCTGCGCGCGGTCAAGCACTACCTGCAGCGCACGGCGCTGCAGGGCTCGCCGAGCATGATCGCCGCGGTCACCGGCGAATACATGCGCGGCGCCAAGCTCAACGAATCCGAACTGCACCCGTTCCGCAAGCACTTCGAGGACCTGGCCATCGGCGACTCGCTGCTGACCCACCGCCGCACCGTGGGCGAGGCCGACATCGTGGCCTTCGGCGGCATCTCGGGCGACTACTTCTACATGCACTTCGACGAGATCGCGGCCAAGGAGAGCCCGTTCGGCAAGCGCATCGCGCACGGGTACTTCGTGCTCTCGGCGGCGGCCGGGCTGTTCGTCTCGCCGGCGCCCGGCCCGGTGCTGGCGAATTACGGCCTCGACACGCTGCGCTTCGTGAAGCCGGTGGGCATCGGCGACACCATCCGCGCCCGGCTCACCTGCAAACGCAAGATCGACCGCCAGAAGAAGGACGCCAACGGCGTCGGCCAGGGCGTCGTCGCCTGGGACGTCGAGGTGACCAACCAGGACGGCGACCTGGTGGCGAGCTACGACATCCTCACCTTGGTGGCGAAGAAGGCCTGAGGCTCGTTGCCCCCGCTCGGGGTGCGTTCCTACAGGCGGGTTCTCCGGCGCGCACTATCGTGCCAGCCTGGAGAACCCCCATGCCCGCAGCCTCCCGCACGCGCGAAGCCCTGGCGCCGTACCACGGCAAGCGCGATTTCAAGAAGACGCTCGAGCCCCGCGGCGGCGGCAAGCGCGGCCACGGCATCGACGATCCAACGCCGCCCGGGGTGCCGGCCGCGAAGCGCAGGCCGGCCCGGAAGAGTGCCTCGAAGGATGCGGGCCGCAAGGCCGCCTTGYCGGCTTCACTGGCCCCGCAACTGGCAACGCTGGCGTCGACCCCGGCTGCCGTGCCGGGCGACTGGCTCTACGAACTCAAGTTCGACGGCTATCGCCTGCTGGCCCGCATCGACGGCGACAAGGTGCAGTGCATCACCCGCAACGGCAACGACTGGACCGCCAGGCTGCCGGCGCTTGCGAAGGCGCTGGCCAGGCTGAAGACGCGCTCGGCCTGGCTCGACGGCGAGATCGTGGTCGCCGGCGAACACGGCGCACCCGACTTCCAGGCGCTGCAGAACGCCTTCGACAGCGGTGCCACTTCGAAGATCGTCTACTGGCTGTTCGATGCGCCCTTCCTCGACGGGCTGGACCTGCGCGCCCTGCCCGTCGAGGAGCGCCGCGATCGGCTGGCGCGGCTGCTCGGAGGCCGGCCGCCGGTGCCCCTGCGGCTCAGCGAGGCCTTCGACGAATCGCCGCGCGACCTGCTCGCCTCGTCGGCGAAGCTGGGTTTCGAGGGCATCGTTGGCAAGCGCAAGGGCTCGGCCTATGTCTCGCGCCGCTCGCCCGACTGGATCAAGCTCAAGACCCAGCGCCGGCAGGAGTTCGTGATCGGCGGCTACACGGCGCCGAAGGGCTCGCGTTCGGGCTTCGGCTCGCTGCTGCTCGGCGTCCATGATGATGCGGGCCAGCTGATCTACTGCGGCAATGTCGGCACCGGCTTCGATGAGAGCCGGCTGGCCAACATCAAGGCCCGGCTCGACAAGCAGGCCAGCGACACATGCCCGTTCAACGAAAGACCCGCGGGCGTGAAGGCCCGGTGGGTCGAGCCGGTGCTGGTGTGCGAGGTGTCCTTCGGCGAGTGGACGCGCGATGGCCGGATCCGCCATTCGGTGTTCCAGGGCCTGCGCAGCGACAAGCCGGCGGCGCAGATCCGGCGCGAGAGCGCCGAGCCGCCCGAGGCCGCCCCAGCCGGCAGAGTCAATACACGAGGAGCGAAGAAGTCCATGGACCTGCGCATCACCCACGCCGAGCGCGTGATCGACGCCCAGAGCGGCATCACCAAGGGCGAACTGGTGGCCTTCTACGGGCAGGTGGCGGACCTCATGCTGCCGCACCTGAAGGGCCGGCCGGTGGCGCTGGTCCGAGCGCCCGAGGGCGTCGGCGGCGAGCTTTTCTTCCAGAAGCACGCGCAGCACAGCGAGATGCCGGGGGTGCGGCTCCTCGACCCTTCGCTCGACCCGGACCATGATCCGCTGCTGCAGATCGACACCGTGCGCGGCTTGCTGTCGGCGGCGCAGATGAACGTGATCGAACTGCACACCTGGAACGCGAGCTCGAAGGCGATCGCCACGCCTGACCGCGTGACCTTCGACCTCGACCCGGGGGAGGGCGTGCCCTGGGCGCGGATCCAGGAGGCGGCGCTGCTGGTGCAGACCTTGCTAGCCGAACTCGGACTGCCGGCCTTCCTGAAGACTAGCGGCGGCAAGGGCCTGCATGTGCTGGTGCCGATCAAGCGATACTACGGATGGGACGCGGTGAAGGGCTTCTCTCAAGCCGTGGTGCAGCACCTGGCCAGCACCATTCCCGACCGTTTCGTCGCCAAGAGCGGGCCGCGCAACCGGATCGGCAAGATCTTCGTCGACTACCTGCGCAACGGCTTCGGGGCGACCACCGTCAGTGCCTGGTCGGCGCGCTCGCGGCCGGGGCTCGGCGTGTCGGTGCCGCTGGAATGGGACGAATTGCCAGAGCTGAAGAGCGCATCGCAATGGACGGTGCGCAACATCGCCGATCGGCTGACGGTGGGCAATGGGCCGTGGGAGGGGATCGAGAAGCGCGGCAAGGCGCTCGGGCCGGCGATGGAGATGCTGGGCTACGCGCCGCCCTGAATCGGCGCTGGGCGGAGGCAGAATGTGAACACCTTCCCAATCGAGAGAGAAGACCCGCATGACCCCCGACGCCCCTCTCCTTGCCAGTCAGATCGTCGTGCGAGCCTGCCTTGTGCTGGTGGCGGCCATTGCCCTGTTCGGCGGCACCGTCCAGATGGTGCTCGGGCAACCGGACACCAACCCGCGGCTGGACAACGTCCATCGCTTCATGGCGGGGGTATATTTCTCGATGGGGCTGATCTGCCTGTGGGCGGCGATCACCATACGGCAGCAGGGCTTTCTGGTCTACCTGATCGCCCTCGGCGTGCTGCTGGCGGGCTTCGGCCGGCTGGTGTCCATCGCCAAAGTGGGCTTGCCCAAGCCCCGGGGCGTCTGGCTCGCCTACCTCATTCCCGAACTGGTGCTTCCGTTCGTGATCGCAGTGGCGCACTTCGCGAGCGCCTGAAAAAGCGGCAGTTTGAACCGGCCCTAACGGACAGTCGACAGCACGGTGGCGCGGCAGCGAGCCTGCTCCGAACGCTGCAGCAGCACGCAGTTGTCCAGCGCCCGCTTCTGCATGTCGCTCAAGCGGGGCAGGGACGAGGGCGGTGCGCGCCATCCCGGCGACGGCGCATTCTGCCAACCGTCGTTGTTGCCCCTGCCGTTGTTGTTTCCCCGATTGTCGTTGTTGTTCCATCCGCTGCGCTGGCTCTGCATCTGCCGCATGCAGGTGTTGAAGTCCATCCCCGAGCGGCCACTGGCGCAGAAGCGCCGATCGCTTTCGAACGCAGCATCGTTGTTGTTGCGCTGAGCCGCCGCCGGGAACGTGGTTGCGAGGCCGGCCAAGCTCAGCGTCGCCAGTATCGAATTCACGATCCGTGTGTTCATCTGCATTCCCTTTCAGCACATGACCGGAGGGTACGCCATAAGACAGGATCGTCGGCTGCCTGGGCCCCGCAGGCGCTCAGGCAGCGAGCGCGTGCACCTCGTCGGTCGTCACCTCGAAGCGCTCCAGCGTGCTGGCGCCGAACACCATCGTGATCGGCACATCCGCCGCATCGCGCCCGCGCGCGATCAACACCCGACCGATGCGCGGCGTGTTGTGCCGGGCGTCGAAGGTGTGCCAGCGATCGCCGAGGTAGACCTCGAACCAGGCGCTGAAGTCCATCGGATACGGCACCGGCGGGATGCCGATGTCGCCGAGGTAGCCCGTGACATAGCGCGCCGGGATGTTCATGCAGCGGCACAGCGTAATGGCCAGCTGAGTGAAGTCGCGGCAGACGCCGACACGCTCGCGGAAGGCCTCCAGGGCGGTGCGCGTGGCGCGTGCGCATTGGTAGTCGAAGCGCAGGTGTCGGTGAACGAAGTCGCAGATCGCCTGCACCCGCGGCCAGCCTGGCGCGACGCCGCTGAACTGCGCCCAGGCGAACTGCAGCAATTCGCTGTCGACCTCGCAGTAGCGACTTGGCAGCAGGAACTGGAGCGTTTCCACCGCCAGGTCTGCCGGTGCATGCTCGATCGCGCCGTAGGAGACCGGGTCCGGCCAGCCGGTGTCGAACACCACCGCCTCGTTGCGCAGGCGCACCCGGCTCACACCCAGGGGCACGGCCACTCGGGCGCAATGGTTATTGAAGCCGTCCGTGTAGTGATCGGTGCGCAAGGGGGGACTGATCGTGAGGTTCTCGATGCCCTGGAGGTCGGCCGCCCGCGAAGGATGCAGCTGGAGTATGTAGATCAGCGCGGTCGGCGCCGTGACCCCGAGCTCGATGTCGAAACCGATTTTGATGAGCATGGTGGGCGGACCTTTTTGGGGTGGGAATTGCAGGTAAAGCAGGTTTGATGCCGACTTGTACGGTCTATCGTAGGGAAGTCCATCGTCGCACCCTGTGGGCGGCTGCGCGCGAAAGCGCGTAGGCCATGGCGTGAGGCCGTCGGTGCGGTCCTACCGCACACCCCTCGGCGCGCCGACAGGCGAGAGCGTGCAGCCACTACGGCGCCGAGCCAGACGCAAGCCTAATCTAAGAAGACTCGCACCTGCGTGCGCCGCTTCTCTTGAACCCCAAGGAAAACCCAGATGACCTCACAGACCAAGGCGGCCGCTGGCCGTCGCTCGAAATTGGGCGATGGAAGCCAGGTCAAGCAGGAGCAGTTGGCGGCATCTACGGGCGACAACGCGCCCCTGCTCACCACCAACCAGGGTCTGCAGATCCCCGACAACCACAACTCGCTCAAGGCGGGGGTGCGCGGGCCGACCCTGCTCGAGGATTTCATCCTGCGCGAGAAGATCACGCACTTCGACCACGAGCGGATCCCGGAGCGCGTGGTGCACGCCCGCGGTTCGGCCGCGCATGGCTATTTCGAGGTCTACAAGTCGATGTCGCAGTTCACGGCGGCCGAGTTCCTGCAGGATCCAGCGGTGAAGACGCCCGTTTTCGTGCGCTTTTCGACCGTGGCGGGTTCGCGCGGGTCCGCCGATACGGTGCGGGACGTGCGCGGCTTCGCGGTCAAGTTCTATACGCCGCAGGGCAACTACGACCTGGTGGGCAACAACATCCCGGTCTTCTTCATCCAGGATGCGATGAAGTTCCCCGACCTGATCCATGCCGTCAAGCCCGAGCCGCACAACGAGATGCCGCAGGCGGCGAGCGCCCACGACACCTTCTGGGACTTCGCCTCGCTGATGCCCGAGACCACCCACATGCTGATGTGGGCGATGTCGGACCGCGCGATTCCGCGCAGCCTGCGCATGATGGAGGGCTTCGGCGTCCACACTTTCCGTTTCGTCAATGCGCACGGCGAGAGCCATTTCGTCAAGTTCCACTGGAAGCCCAAGCTTGGCGTCCACGGCCTGGCCTGGGACGAGGCGCAGAAGATCGCCGGCAAGGACGCCGACTTCCACCGGCGCGACTTGTGGGAGGCGATCGAGAGCGGCAACTTTCCCGAGTGGGAGCTCGGCGTCCAGATGATCCCGCAGGACAAGGAGCACGCCTTCGGCTTCGACCTGCTCGACCCGACCAAGCTGATCCCGGAAGAGATGGTGCCGGTGCAGCGCATCGGCCGCATGGTGCTGAATCGCAATCCCGACAACTTCTTCGCCGAGACCGAGCAGGTGGCCTTCCATCCGGGCCATGTGGTGCCGGGCATCGACTTCTCGAACGACCCGCTGCTGCAGGGCCGCCTGTTCTCCTACACTGACACGCAGATCTCCAGGCTCGGCGGCGCCAACTTCCACGAGCTGCCGATCAACAAGGGCGTCTGCCCCTTCCACAACTTCCAGCGCGACGGCATGCACCGGCAGACCATCGGGCGCGGCCAGGTGGCCTACGAGCCGCACTCGCTGTTGGACGGCAAGGAGTTCCGGGTCGACGGCGGAAGCGCCGGCTTCCAGCCCTTTCCGGAGCAGCTCGAGCCGCCGAAGCTGCGCCGGCGCAGCCCGTCCTTTGACGACCACTTCACGCAGGCGCGGCTGTTCTTCAACAGCCAGAGTGCGCCCGAGAAGGAGCACATCATCGCGGCCTTCCGATTCGAGCTGTCGAAGGTCGAAGTGCCGGCGGTGCGCCAGCGCATGGTCGACAACCTGGCGCACGTCGACGAGAAGCTGGCGCGGCGCGTGGCCGAGGCGCTGGGCATCAAGACGCCCGACCCCAAGGCGGCGGCCGGGCGTGCCGGCTTCCGCGAGCACCGCATGACACTGCCGGTCGATGAGTCGCCGGCGCTCAGCATGGCCGATCCCGGGGGCGGCTCGGTCAAGACGCGAAAGGTCGCGATCCTGGTGGCCGACGGCATCGACTCGGCCTCGCTCAAGCCGATCCGCGAGGGCATCGAACAGGCCGGCGCCCAGTGCAAGGTGGTCGGGCCGCGGCTCGGCACCATCGCCAGCGCCTCGAAGCGGCAACTCGAGGTCGATGCCACCTTCGTCAACATGCCCTCGGTGATGTTCGATGCGGTGCTGGTGCCGGCCGGCGCCGATGGCGTGAAGGCCCTGGCCGAGAACGGCGACGCGTTGCACTTCGTGCTCGAGGCCTACAAGCACTGCAAGGCGATCTGCACCGTCGGAGAGGGCGTGCAGTTGCTGGCCTCGCTGGGCATCGACGCCGACCCGAAGTCCGCGCCGGCCGGCGTCGTGGTGGCGGCGACGCCGGTCACCAACCTCGGCGACGCCACGGCGGCGCTGCAGGTGGCGCACGACTTCGTGGCGGCGATCGCGAAGCACCGGCATTGGGACCGGGCCAACGTCGCGGCTGTGCCGGCCTGAGCCGCGGACTTGGGTCAGGGGGAATTCGTCGCGCCGGGGCCGGTTTCCAGAAGCTGCAAGGGTGTCTCCCACAGCAGCTTGCGCCGGTCGGCGGGGTCCGGAAAGAGTTGCTCGATCAGCTTCAGCTGAACCCCGTAGTCGATGCGCTCGGTCGCCCGCAGGTAGGGCCAGTCGGAGCCCCAGACGCAGCGGTCGAGCGTGAAGGCCTCCGCCAGTGCATGTACGAAGGGCCAGGCGTCCTGGTGCGGATGGGGCAGCTGCGAGAACTTGGCGAAGCCCGACAGCTTGATGAACGCGCGCTGCGAGCGGCCCAGTGCCAGCAGCGCCTCGAAGCCGGGCTGCCCGAGGCCGGCGTCCGGCTGCGGCCTGCCGCAATGGTCGATCAGCAGGCGCAGCGGCGCGCTGTCCAGCAGCGGCAGCAGCGCGGGGAGTTGGTCCTTCTCGACCTGCACCTGGAGCAGCATTCCGAGCCGGCTGAGTTTCTGCAGCAGATCGGCGGTCTGCAGGTAGTACGCGACGCCCAGGAACGAAGGGTTGAACGCCACCCCGACGATGCCTCGCGCCTTCAGGGCGGCCAGGTCGTCAAATGCGATGTCGTTGTCGACCACCGCGATGCCCTTGAAGCGGCCCGCGCTGCGCGCGATCGCATCGAGCAGGCAGCGGTTGTCGGTGCCGTAGCCCGAGTTCGGCCCGACCACCAGCGCCCGTTGCACGCCGTGCGCATCCATCACGGTCAGGAACAGGTCGGC
>NZ_JBFUIU010000310.1:0-10222 GCF_056401695.1 Variovorax sp. P4_D9 | reverse complement strand
GTCTATAGTTGCCGATGACCAGCCCGCTCGAGAAGATGGATCAGCCACTAGCCAAACCCTCCGTCGTTGCCGATGGGCTGACCCCTGTCTTCCAACTGAACCTGAGGCACCTGCGAGGACTGATCGCAGTGCACGAGCACGGCAGCATCAGCGCCGCGGCGGTCGCCGTGAGCCTCAGCCAGCCGGCGCTGACGCAGGGCATCCTCAAGCTGGAAAGTCAGCTCGGCGGGGTCCTGTTCGAGCGCCGCTCGGGCGGCATGACGCCGACGGCGGCCGGGCAACTGATGCTCGAGCGCGCCACTGCAGGCATGCGGCATCTGACCGCCGGCAGCAGGCTGATCGCCGGAACGGCTTTCGAGCCCGACCGGCGGTTGACGATGACCCAGCTGCGCGCCTTCCTCGGGCTCTTCAAAGCCGGCAGCTTCGCGGCTACTGCGATCGACCTGGGTCTGTCGCAAGCGGCCGTGCATCGGGCCGTGCGCGAGCTGGAAGAGGCGCTCGGAAAGAAGCTCGTGGAACGCCGGGGGCGAGGTGTTCACATGTCATTCGCCGGCCGGCGATTCGCGCGCAGCTGCTGGCTGGCGGTGAAGGAGCTCCGGGCGGCCCTATCGGAGCTCGGGCTCGATCCGCACAACCCGACCATCTCGGTAGGCACGACCCCGCTCGCCCGGGCATTCCTGGTGCCCGAAGCCATGTCGCTGATGGTGGCGGAGCGGTTCCCGGCCAGCTTCCGCGTGCTGGAAGGCAACTGGGGAGAACTGGTGGAGTCGTTGCGCGACGGCGTGATCGACCTCATCGTCGGCGAGCTGCCGACCGAGGGCGTGCCGGACCTGCAGTCGATTCCCTTCTACACCGAGGCGCCGATCGTCGTGGCCGGTCACCAGCACGCTCTGGTGGGCGAGGCCAGCCCGTCGAATAAGACGCTCGCCTCGTTTCCCTGGATCATCGCGCCGGAGACTTCGCCCCTGCGGGCCGAATGGGAGCGCCTGTTCCCGACGAGCAGGCCGCAGGTCCCGGTCGAGTGTGGCTCGATCATGATCATCGGTCGCCTGCTGACCAGCAGCGACATGCTGACGCTCGCCATGCCGGACCAGGTCGCGCTGCAGATCCGGAGCGGCCTGCTGGCCCGCATCGGCGAGCCCCTGGCCGGCAGCATGCCGACCATCGGCGCCACCATGCGCCAGAGCTGGCGACCCACGAGCGGGCAGCGGCGTTTCCTCGACCTGTTGCTTGAGGCCTCCGCGGGCCTCGGCACGGCTGCCAGCCGCAAGCCCCTGATCGAAGCGCCCTGGATCTGAAGCGCAATTCGCCGCCGGGCAATCCGTCGGCCTCGGAGGTCGAACTTCCGGTTTTTGAATAGCCATTCGATCATTTGAATTCAATGGTTGAGCCAATCGCTTTACATTGCGATCCGCCCATTTGATGAAGAGCGGTCCGTAAACGAGGCCGCTGGAGACACACAACCATGCAGCCAAGCAGCACGCGGCCCGTTCCGGCCTTTCTCGCCCAAGGTCCGAAGCGCCTGTTCATCGACGGCAAGCACGTTCCGGCCTTGTCCGGCAAGACCTTCAAAACCTTCAATCCCGCAACCGGCGCAGTGCTTGCCGAGGTGGCGCAGGGCGCGGCCGAAGACATCGACCTGGCGGTGAAGGCCGCCCGCCGAGCCTTCGAAGGCCCCTGGAGCAAGTGGCGACCCGCCGATCGCCAGCAGCTCATGCTGCGCCTCGCGGAACTGGTCGACCGCCACTACGACGAATTGGCGATGCTCGACACGCTCGACCTAGGGGCGCCGATTTCCCGCACCGTCCTCGGGCGCAAGCGCGCGGGCGCGCTGCTGCGCTACTACGGCGGCCTCGCGACCTCCACGCATGGCGAGACCATCGACAGCTCGTTCATGCCCCACGAGTCGCTGACCTATACGCTCAAGGAGCCGGTCGGTGTGGTCGGCGCGATCAATCCGTGGAACGGACCGATCGGCATGGCCATCTGGAAGCTGTGCCCCGTGCTGGCATCGGGCTGCACCGTCGTCCTCAAGCCGGCCGAACAGACGCCGTTGTCGGCCCTGCGCCTGGCGGAGTTGTGCGCGGAGGCGGGCGTGCCCGATGGCGTCGTGAACGTGGTGGTGGGATTGGGCGACGCCGGCGCCGCCCTGGCGGAGCACCCGGGCGTCGACAAGATCGCCTTCACGGGATCCACGGAAGTGGGTCGCAAGATCGTGCGGGCGTCGGCCGGCAACCTGAAGCGGCTGTCGATGGAGCTCGGCGGCAAGTCCGCCAACGTCGTGTTCGCGGACGCGAACATGGACATCGCAGTGGCGGGTGCGGCCATGGCGGTCTACATGAATTCGGGCCAGATCTGCAGCGCGGGCACGCGCATGTTCGTGCAGCGGCCCATTTACGACGAGTTCGTCGAGCGCGTCGCGGCCTTCGCCAAGGGCATCCGCGTCGGCGATCCGCTCGACGAAGCCACCCAGATGGGGCCGCTCGTGTCGTCGGAACAGCTCGACCGCGTCTGCGGCTACATGCAGCTGGGCAAGGAGCAGGGCGCCCGCGCGCTGGCAGGCGGCGCGCGACTCACGGACGGCGCTCTCGCGAACGGCTATTTCGTGCCTCCGACCCTGTTCGTCGACGTGGCCGACGACATGCGGATCGCGCGGGAGGAAATCTTCGGCCCCGTGGCCGCCGCGCTTCCTTTCGACACCCTCGACGAAGTGATCGCCCGTGGCAACGACAGCGAATATGGGCTCGGCGGCGGTGTCTGGACCTGCGACCTCAACAACGCGCACCGCGTCGCGAAGGGCTTGCGCACCGGGACCGTCTGGGTCAATTGCTACCAGGTCCTCGATCCCGCCGTGCCGTTCGGGGGCTACAAGATGAGCGGCTTCGGGCGCGAATCGGGCAACGAACACATCCAAGAGTATTTCGAGACCAAGGCCGTCATGGTCAAGCTGGACCAGTAGACGTCCAAGACCCATTCCAAATCCAAGGAGACAAGATGAACGAACTCAAGAAGCCATCGACCATTGCCCGGGTGGCTCTCGCCACCACCCTCGCATTCGGCGCGATCTCGGCCAGCGCCGCGGAAGATCTGAAGATCGGCACCGTGCTGTCCTTCTCACAGGTGATGGGCGTGTACGGCAACGCGATCCTCGACGGCATGAACCTCGCCATCGAGGAGGCCGGTGGATCGGTGGCGGGTCGCAAGATCGTGCTCGTCAAGGAAGACGACAAGAACGACCCGAAGGTGGCGCTGCAACTGGTGCGCCGCTATGTAAAGGACGAGAAGGTCGACTTCCTGGTGGGGCCGGTGGCCTCGCACGTTGCCGCCGCCATTCGGGACGAGGTGCATCGCTCCAAGACTTTCCTGCTTATCGCCAATGCCGGCAACGACGAGCTCACGCGAGAACTGTGCAGTCCCTACGTGATTCGCACCTCGTTCTCGAACTGGCAATGGAACTACCCGATGGGCGAGTACGCATCCAGCAAGCTGGGCAAGCGCGCAGCCATCGTGGCTTCGAACTATGTTGCGGGCAAGCAGATGGGTGGTGCCTTTGCGGACGGCTTCAAGAAGGGCGGCGGCACAATCGTGGACGAACAATGGCCCGCCATGGGCACGGCGGACTTCGCGAGCGTCATGACGAAGCTGCGCGGCCTCGGCGACGGCGTGGACGTCGTCTGGAACTTCATCCCCGGCAGCGGAACGGTCAACTTCATCAACCAGTTCGCTCAAGCGAAGCTCAAGCCCGCAACAGGTGGGCCCGCAGAGCAATGCCGACGAGTTCTTCTTCGACGCGCTGAAGGACAACGCGATCGGCGTGATCGGCTCCGGCCAGTACGTGCAGAGCATGGACACCCCGCGCAACCAGGCCTTCGTAGCGGCCTACAAGAAGAAGTACAACCGGCCGCCGGCACCGGTGGATGTCGCGGGCTACGACTCGATGCGCCTGATCATCGACGCGGTCCGTCGCCTGAAAGGCAACGTCTCGGACAAGGCGGCGGTGCGGCAGGCCATGATCGACGCGGAGATCGACAGTCCGCGCGGCTACTTCAAGATCGATCCCAAGGACGGCAACGTCGTCCAGAACATCTACATCACGAAAGTGGTCAAGCGGGCGAACGGCAGCTTCGCCCACGACGTGCTGGCGACGATGGAGAAGGTCCGGGACCCGGACACCTCCTGCAAGCTGAACTGGGACTGAGCGGTACGCGCGGATGAATACCGGAAGTCTCATCGAATACCTGGTCAATGGATTGCAGGCCGGGCTCCTCCTGTTCGTCATCTCGGCCGGCCTGACGCTGAGCTTCGGGCTGATGCGGGTCGTCAACCTGGCGCACGGATCGTTCTACATGCTGGGCGCTTTTGCAGGCCTGACCGTGGCGAAGCTGACCGGGTCTTTCATCCTGGGCGCGATGGTTGCCGCGCTGTCGGCCGCGGCGGCCGGCTGGTTGATCGAACGCGCGCTGTTTCGCCGGCTCTATCCGCGCGGGCCCTTCGCTCAGATGCTGGTGTCGTTCGGTCTCATCTTCGTCTTCGACGAGCTGGTTCGCATCGTCTGGGGCGGCGAGATTCAAAGCCTGCCCCGCCCGGCGCTGCTCAGCGAGTCGTACGAATGGATGGGCGCGAGCATCGAGGGCTACCGTCTCTTTCTCATCGGCTTCGGCGTCGTGGTCTGCGCCGCTCTCTTCACGGGCCTGGTCCGAACGCCGGTCGGCACCGCAGTGCGCGCCGCGGTGGACGATCGCGAGGCCTCGGAGCTTCTGGGCATGAAGGTGACGGCGCTGTTCAGCCTCGTCTTCCTTATCGGCGCGGGCCTGGCCGGCGTCGCCGGCTACGTGGCCATTCCGATCGTCAATGCGTTCCCGGGCATGGGCGACGACGTGCTGGTCTCCTGCCTCGTGGTGGTGGTCATCGGTGGCCTCGGCTCGGTGCTCGGATCGCTGCTGGCCAGCGTGCTGATCGGCTATGCGCTGACGGTGGGCCAGGTGCTGGTTGCAGGCTACGCGCCCGCGGTGATGTACGGCGTCCTGACGCTCGTGCTCCTGCTGCGGCCGAACGGTCTGCTGGGCAAGGCGGAGGGCGCATGAGCACGAGCACGAGCACGAGCACGATGGGCAGCGGCCGGCTTCGCTATGTTCCCCGGCTGGTGGCTGCGGCGGCCTTGCTGCTGCTGCCGCGCTTCTCGGTCGGATCGGGAACGGAATTCACGGCCGACATCCTGATCTTCGCGATCATGGCGATCGGGCTCTACGTGCAGATCGGCCTGCTGGGCCTGGTCAACTTCGGCTTCAGCGCCTTCTTCGGGCTGGGCGGGTACCTCGGTGCGCTGCTCCTGATGCGCCTCACGCCGTCGTTGCTGCCCTCGCTGGTCCTCACCGTGCTGGCCACCGCCGCGGTGGCGGCCGTGTTCGGATGGATCGCGCTCAAGACGCGGGAGATCGCGTTCACGATGATCACGCTGACCTTCGCGCAACTGCTGTACGTGCTGGCGGTTGCCAATGACAGCTGGACCGGCGGTGTCAACGGCTTGAGCGGGATTCCGCGTCCGGTGCTGCCGAAGGCGATCGCCGAACCCCTGGGCCTCGGCCTGGGCAGCGATGCGGGCTTCTATTACTTGGTGCTCGCACTCTTCGCGCTGGTGCTCTGGTTCGTCCACACGCTGTCGCGCTCGCGCCTGGGCGCGGTCTTCGCGGGCATTCGGGAGAACGAGGAGCGCATGGTCGTGCTGGGCTACGCCACCCAGCGCTACAAGCTGGCGGGCTTCGTCATCTCTGGCGCCATCGGCGGCATTGCGGGCTACCTGAACGCGACGCTGTTCGGATTCACCGGCCCCGGCTCGCTGTTCTGGACCGTGTCGGGCGAAGTGATCCTCATGGTCATCCTCGGCGGCACCGGTTCGCTGCTGGGCCCGGTGGTGGGCGCGGCGCTGTACGTGGGGCTGTCCCACTACGCGGTGTCCTACACCGACCATTGGCGACTCTACGTCGGGCTCGTCTTCATCGGGCTGGTGATGTTCGCGCCGGCCGGCATCGTGCCGATCGTGCGTGATCGCCTGCGGCGGCTCGCCGGATGGCGTGCCAGCGGCTCGGGCGGCCTGGCGGCGGTCGGCAAGGAGCAGGCACCATGAGCCGCGCGATCGAGCTTCAGGGCGTGAAGAAGCGCTTCGGCGACTTCGGTGCGGTCAATGGCGTGGACCTGGCGGTTCCCGCCGGGCAGAGATGTGCGCTGCTGGGCCCGAATGGCGCCGGCAAGACCACGCTTCTGAACCTGATCAGCGGCCGGCTTTCACTGAGCGCGGGACGGATCTCGGTGGCCGGCCACGACGTGAGTCGATCCAGCGCCGGGCGGCGTGCGCAACTGAGTGTGGGCCGCAGCTTTCAGAAGACAAACATCTTTCCGCAGTTGAGCCTGCTCGAGAATGTCCGTCTCGGCGTGCAGAACCGGGCGGGATGGAGCAACTGGAGTCCGTTCCGGGGCGCGGTGTCGAACCGGGCCTCCAACGAGAATGCGGAGCGCTGGCTGCGCAGGGTCAACATCCGGCGCCCCCACGAGGCTCAGGCCAGCGAGCTGTCCTATGGCGAGCAGCGCCAGCTGGAACTCGCGATCACGCTGGCGACCGAGCCCCGGATCGTGCTGCTCGACGAGCCGACGGCCGGAATGAGCCACGCCGAGACCTCGGTGATCCTCGACCTCATGGCCGAACTTCTGGAAGGCTTGACCGTCGTCATCGTGGAGCACGACCTCAGCGTGGTCGACCGCATCGCCCATCGCGTGGTGGTGCTCGAGCGAGGCAGCATCATCTGCGATGGAACGCCGGCCGAGGTGAAGTCCGACACGCGTGTGCAGAGCGCCTACCTGAAAGGAGCACACCGTGCTTGACGTCCGAGACCTCAGCGCGGGCTATGCGCAGTTCAGCGTGCTGGAAGGCATCAGCTTCACTGTCTCCGAGGGCGAGTTCCTGGGCATCCTGGGTCGCAACGGCGTCGGCAAGACGACGCTGCTGAAGACCTTGTCGGGTCCCGTGCGACCGTTCGCCGGCGAGGTCGTGTTCGGCGGCGTCGACGTGGCGCGCTGGAACAGTTCGGCGATCGCGCGGGCAGGGCTGGCGCTGGTGCTCGACCGCAAGGGCATCTTTCGCAGCCTGTCGGTGATCGAGAACCTGCGGCTCGCGGCCCGGCTGCACAAGGACAAGCCGCAGCGCTGGTCGGTGGACGACGTGCTGGGCATGTTCCCGCGGCTGTCCGAGCGATCGAAGGCGCCGGGTGGTGGCTTGTCGGGCGGCGAGCAGCAGATGCTGGCCATCGCGCGTGCGCTGGTGTGTCAGCCGCGCATGCTGCTGCTCGACGAACCCACCGAAGGGCTGGCACCGAAGATCGTCGACGAAGTCGTCGACCTGCTGCAGCGCCTGCGCAAGAGCGGGCTCACGGCGATCGTGGTCGACCAGCGTCTCGAGACGGTCTTCGATACCTGCGATGACGCGATCATCATGAGCCGGGGCGTTCCGGCTCTGCGCAGCAGCTGCCGGGACCTGAAGGAGCGGCCGGAGCTGCTCGAACAGTACCTGGGCGTTTGAAGTGAACTCGCAGGGCCGCGCGCAGCGGCGGACGAACATGAAAGATCGAATGGGCAAGACCGCATGAATGGCTTCGACTACATCATCGTGGGCGCCGGCTCGGCCGGCTGCGTCATCGCGAACAGGCTCTCGGCCGATCCGTCCGTCCGGGTTGCGCTGATCGAGGCGGGGCCTTCGGACCTGGGCTTCCCGACCAACGTGAAGGCGACTCTCCCGATAGGCAACGTCTTCCTGCTGCCGCACGCCCGGTACAACTGGCAGTACGAGTTCGCGGGCGGCGAGGGCGTCGGGCATCGCGTGATTCCCTGTCCGCGCGGCAAGATGCTCGGGGGTTGCAGCTCGGTCAACGGCTCGGTCTACATCCGAGGCCATCGCAGCGACTACGACGACTGGCTGGCCGCGGGGAATCCCGGCTGGGGCTTCGAAGACGTGCTTCCTTATTTCAAGCGCCACGAGCGCCGCTCGTTCGGCGACCGCGCCCTGCATGGCGGCGAAGGCGAACTGGATGTGCAGCAACCGCGGGCCGTCAATCCGCTCACCAAGGCCTTCGTCGCTGCGGCGGTCGCTGGCGGCCACCGCTCCACCGATGATTTCAATGGGCGGGACCAGGACGGCTTCGGTGTCTGGGACGTGAATCAGCGGACCGGGACGCGGCTGTCGAGTTCGCGCGCGTTCCTGCATCCGGTGATGTCGCGTCCGAATCTGACGGTACTCACCGATTGCTTCGTGGAGCGGATCAACGTCTCGAAGGGCGTCRCCACCGGCGTGACGGTCGTGAGGGCGGGCAAGAGGGAAACGCTGGACGCATCGCAGGAGGTGGTGCTGGCCGGCGGCGCCATCAACTCCCCGCAACTCCTGATGGTTTCGGGCATCGGCGCAGCCCGCGAACTCGAGCACCATCGGATCCGCGTGGTGCAGGACCTGCCCGGCGTCGGTCGCAACCTGCAGGACCATCCGTCCGTGCCGATTGCCATGATGGATCGGAGCGCAAGCGCCTATGCGCTGTCGTGGCAGTCGTTGCCGCGGGTCGCCGCGAGCCCGTTCCAATATCTCTTCGGGCGCCGTGGCATGCTGGCATCCAACGCGGCCGAAGGCGGCGGTTTCTTCCGCACCCGCCCGGAGCTTGATCGTCCGGACGTACAGGTGACGCTGTTGGCGGGCCTGAAGGGCACCGCGCGTGCGATCCCGCGCGAACACGGAATCATGCTTCTCGTCTCGCTGTTGCGGCCGACCAGCCGCGGCTGGCTGTCTCTCAGCTCGTCGAACCCCGCGGACAAGCCGGTGCTCCATCCCGCCTTCCTGGAGGCGCAGGAAGAGGTCAGGACACTGATCGCCGGGGTCAGGGAGACGCGTCGAATCCTGTCCCTCTCTCCCATCAGCGAGCAGCTGGGTGACGAGCGCACACCGGGCCGGGACAACCAATCGGACGAACAGCTTGAGCGCGCCATCCGGGCCACGCTGTCGACCGTCTACCACCCGGTGGGAACCTGCAAGATGGGCCCGTCTTCCGACGCCGCGGCAGTGGTCGATGCGAGGCTGCAGGTGCATGGCGTCGGCCGGCTGCGGGTGGCGGACGCTTCCATCATGCCCAACATCATCGGCGGCAACACCAGCGCGCCCACCATGATGATCGGCGAGCGGGTTGCCGATTTCATCCTGCAGCCTGCCGGTCCGGACAAGGTTCTCGTGGCGTCTCGGCCCGAGCCGGCGTTGGCGTAACGGCACCCGCGAACCGAACGCCAGCCGATGACGCCCTTCACGATCCAGGTCGGCGACGAGGTGATCGAAGCGCTCCGCCGCCGCCTGGCGGATGCCCGCTGGGCCGTCGCACCCGTCGACGATGCCGACTGGCGATATGGCACGGATGCGGGCTGGTTGCAGGGCCTGGTCGACCACTGGGTCTCGGCCTACGACTGGCGGGCCGCCGAGCGCGAACTCAACCGCTGGCCGCAATACAAGGCTTCCGTCGATGGTTCGGAGATCCACTTCTATCACGTGAAGGGATCCGGACGCCGGCCGCGCCCGCTGCTGCTCACGCACGGATGGCCCGGCTCGGTCCTCGAGTTTCAAGCTTGCATCGAGCGGCTGGCGTTTCCCGAGCGGCACGGCGGCGATGCGCGGCAGGCCTTCGATCTCGTCATTCCTTCCTTGCCGGGATACGGCTTCTCGGCGCGCCCCGCGCGCCCCATCGGCCCTCGTGCGGTCGCAAAGCTCTGGCGGCGGCTGATGGTGGAAGTCCTGGGCTATGAGGCGTTCGGGGCGCAGGGCGGCGATTGGGGCGCGGCCGTGACGAGCTGGCTCGGCATCGACCATGCGGACGTGACGCGGGGTATTCATCTCAACATGTTGCCCAGCTGGGTGTTTCCGCCGACCGATGGCGCCTCGCCGGACGAACTGTCCTACCACGCCCGCGTGGCGGCGGTGAGGGCGACGGAGATGGGCTACTTCGCGCTTCAAAGCACCAAGCCGCAGACTCTCGCTCTGGCGCTGACCGATAGCCCGCTCGGTTTCGCCGCGTGGGTATGCGAAAAGTTCAGATCCTGGGGCGACACGCGCGGCGACATCGAGAGCCGCTTCTCGTGCGACACCTTGATCACCAACCTGATGCTCTACCTGGTCAACGATGCCGTGGGTCCGGCGCTCTGGATGTAC
>NZ_JBFUIU010000309.1:0-10246 GCF_056401695.1 Variovorax sp. P4_D9 | reverse complement strand
GTCCAGACGAAATCGAATGCCCCCGGCCCGCTGGGGTGGATGTGCCGCGTCGAGACGCTGTTGACCTGCTGCTGCAGGATCACGCTCGGGAACAGCGTCATCATCACCGCCGTCGGGCCGCCCCACCAGGGCTCGGGAACGATGTCGAGGAATCGGTCGTCGTGGAGCTGCATGGTGTCCTTGAAGCTCGAGACCTGGGTGACCTGATCGGCCTTGCCGCCCGAGCCCCGGGTCGAGATCATGGCGGCGTGCCGATGGTGCCGATCCATCTTCAGCGCCGACTTGTTGTCGGCGCGCCAGAGCCCGAAGGTGACGAACCAGGTGTGCAGCAGGCCCGGGTGGTACGGGTCCTTGATGTTCTCCTGCATCAGCTTCCAGTTGCCGGGGATGCGCTGGCGGTTGTAGCCGAGGATCTTCAGCTTGCGGCCGTTGAACAGCCGATCGAAGCAGGCCAGGATTTCCGGGCCCATGAAGTCCTCCAGCGACTCGACATCGGGATCGAAGGACGCGAACACCACGCCACCGCGCGTCGCGACCTTCAGTTTGTTGAGGCCGTGGTCGGCCGGCCTGAAGTCGGCCGGCATCCCGCCGTTGATCTTGCCGTCCTGCTTGACGCCGCGGCGGAAGGGCACGCCCTGCAAATCGCCCTTCAGCGTGTAGTTCCACTGGTGGTAGGGGCAGGTGAATCCGCCGTCCTTCCGATTGCCGTGCCGCTCGCGGCAGAACTGCATGCCGCGGTGCGCGCAGACGTTCTCGACGACGTTGATGGCGCCCTCGGCATCACGGACCATGATGACCGAGCGCTCGCCGACCACCGTGCGCTTGAAGTCGCCGGCGTTCGGGATCTCGGCTTCCAGTCCCACGTAGCACCAGTGCCCGCGATAGAAGAAGCGCTCGAGTTCCCGTCGATGCTGATCGGCCTCCGTGTAGGCCATGAAGGGTATGCGGCTCGTGCCCTGGTCTTCCCAATGGATCTGCCGGGGAAAGATCGCTGTTGCGTCATCCATTTTTGTCTCCTGAGTCGGGTGTCGTACGACCTACGTCGTGCGGTTCAGGAATGATCGCGGCCACTGAGCCATGGATCAATAGAATATGAAAAATAGTATCTATTGATTTCGCGAATGTGAGGAAGACTTGGAACTCAAGGACATCGACCTCAACCTCCTGGTCGTCTTCCAACAGCTGCTGGTCGATCGACGGGTGTCGAAGGTGGCGACCAGCCTCGGACTTTCCCAGCCGGGCGTCAGCAATGCCCTGGCGCGCCTGCGCAAGCTCACCGGCGACCCGCTGTTCTTCCGGACCCCCAGGGGCATGGAGCCGACGCCGTTCGCGGCGCAGCTCGCCGAGCCGACGGCACGCGCGCTGCAGCTCATCCATGCGGCGATCAACCAGCAGGCCTCGTTCGACCCCGCGAGCTCGAAGCGCGCCTTCACGGTCGGAATGACCGACATCGGCGAGATCTATTTCCTGCCCAAGCTGATGAAGGAGCTGGCGCGCGTGGCGCCCGGCGTTTCGCTCAGCACCGTTCGCAACACGGCCGTCAACCTGCAGGACGAGATGGAGGCCGGCCATGTCAGCCTGGCGATCGGGTTGTTGCCGCAGCTCAAGGCCGGCTACTTCCAGCGCCGGCTGTTCAGGCAGCACTACGTCTGCATGTTCAGACGCGGCCATGCGCTCGACAAGAAGCAGATTTCCTTGAACGAGTTCTCGGCCGCCGACCACGTGGTGGTGGTGTCGGCGGGGACCGGCCATGGCCAGGCGGATGAACTGCTCGATCGCAGGAAGATCGCGCGCAAGATCGTGCTGACCGTTCCGCACTACGTGGCCGTCGGCCATATCCTGCACGACTCGGACCTCGTGGCGACCGTTCCGGAGCGGCTGGCGCAAGCCTTGGTCGAGCCCTTCGGCTTGTCCTATGTGCGGCACCCAGCCAAGCTGCCCGAGATCGCGATCAACCTGTTCTGGCACGGCCGCTACCAGAAGGACCCCGCCATCGCATGGCTGCGCGCCCTGATCATCCGGCTTCATGGGGAAGCTGCGGCCGCCTGAGGCGGCCCTCGCCCCGTCAGAGCAGCCGGGCCTCCCAGACGCCGCTGCGGACCAGCCGGGTGGCCTCGCCCGCCAGTGCCTCCATCACCACCCGCGTCGCCGGCTCGATCGTGCGGACCGACGGCGTGGCCAGGAAGTAGCTGCGCTTCAGCTCCGGCCGCACCACGCGGGCGCTGATCCAGCCTTCGGCTCCGGGCACCGAGTCGGCCAGGGTGCAGGCCGGCGTGAAGGTGAAGCCGGCGCCGCAGACGTACAGCGAGCGGATGACGCGGGCCGAGTCGTGCTCGTGCGCGATGTTCAGCGCGACGCCGAGCGAGCTGGCGGCATCCTCAACGCTCCGGCGGATCGAGAAGCGCCGGACCTGCAGCACCAGCGGCAACCGGGCTGCCTGCTCGAAGTCGATCTCGGGCCGTGCGGCCTTGCGTCCGCGGGCCCGTCGCAGCCGGGCCGCCACCGTGCCGTCGGCATCCCGTCCGCAAAGAAAGATCGATTCGCTGGCCAGCGGCTGGCAGCGCAGGCCGTCGACCTGAGGCGCGTCGACCAGGATGCCGACGTCGGCGCGCCGCTCCACCATCGCCTTCTTCACCATGATGCTGAGGTCGTCGATCACGAAGACGCGGCTCCGCGGGTGCGACTGCCTCAGCGCGGCCAGCACCGGACCGAGCAGCAGCGAGGCCAGCAGGAAGGGCGCCGCCACCGTGACCGCGCCCTCGGGGCCTTCGGGCACGCGCTGGATGCGGTCGCGCATAGCGTCGGCGTCGGACAGCAGGCGGCGCGCGTCCTGGTAGAGCTGGAGGCCGGCCGGGGTCGGCGTCACGCCGACGTGCGAGCGCTCGAAAAGCTGGCTGCCGAGCTCGCCTTCGAGCTTCTTGATCTGCGCCGTCAGGGCGGGCTGCGCGATGTAGAGCGAACCGCCGCGCGCGACAGGCTGCCGGCCTCGAGCACGGCGATGAAGTAGCGAAGGGTGCGCAGTTCCATGGCGGGCATTGTCCCGCGCGCCGCGCCGCCGCGCCGCCGCGCTGCCCGGGACCTCTCAGGACCCTGCGGGAAGGTAGTGCTCGACCAGCCGGGCCCAATAGGCGGCACCGACGGGCAGCAGGCGATCGTTGAAATCGTAGTGGGGGTTGTGGACGCTGCAGCCGCCTTGCGCCATGTCGGTGCCATTGCCGATGAATAGGTAGCAGCCGGGAACCTTCTCGAGCATGAAGGCGAAGTCCTCGCTGGCGATCACCGGCGGCCCCTGCGCGACCATGCTCTGCGCACCGATGAGGTCGCGCGCCACCGAACGCGCAAGCTCGGTTTCCCGCGCGGTGTTCACCAGCACGGGGTAGCCATGCTGGTAATCGACGTCGGCCTGGACGCCGAAGCTCTGCGCCTGCGCTCGGACCAGTTCGTGGATCCGCTGTTCCGCCAGCGCGCCTGCGCCCCGGTCCAGCGCGCGGACCGTGAGTTCCAGTCCTGCCGTCTCCGGAATCACGTTGCTGGCGGTGCCGGCCTGCAGCACGCCCACCGTCACGACCACCGCGTGCAGCGGATCGGTGTTGCGCGAGACCACGGTCTGCAGGGCCAGCACGATGCTGGCGGCGGCCACCGTGGGATCGACCGCAAGTTGCGGCATCGCGCCATGTTCCCCGCGACCCCTGAGCGTGATGAAGACCGTGTCGCCCGAAGCCATCTGGGCGCCGTCGCGGAACACCAGCTGCCCCTCGGGCAGGCCCGGCATGTTGTGCATGGCGAACACTGCGTCGCAGGGATGGCGTTCGAACAGTCCGTCCGCCATCATCCGCGAGGCGCCGTTGAGTCCCTCTTCGGCCAGCTGGAAGATCAGGTTCAAGGTGCCGTCGAACCGGCGCTGCTGCGCGATGTATCGCGCAGCGAAGAGCAGCATGGTGGTGTGGCCATCGTGGCCGCAGGCATACATGACGCCCGGACGCCGGCTGGCATAGGGGCGCTGCGCCAGCTCGGTCAGGGGCAGCGCGTCCATCTCGGCGCGCAGGCCCAGGCGCGCGCTGCCGCGTCCGAGCCGCATGCGGGCGACCAGCCCAGTGCCGCCGATGCCGCGCTCCACCTCGTAGCCCCAGGATGCCAGTCGCTCTGCCCACCAGATCGCTGGTCCTGAATTCCTCGAAGCCGAGTTCGGGATGCTGATGAATCTGCTGGGGCACCGCTGAGAACTTGGCGGCGTGGCGCTGCATCCAGTCCAGGGTCTGGGTGGCGGTCGTGCAAAGCGTCATGGCGGCTTCCTATTGCGGCTCGAGGTGGATGCGCCTGGCCAGCGTCTGGAAGCGGACGGCCTCGGCCTCCAACCGCTGGGCCGAGGATTCGAGCGACTGCGGCGCCGCCGGCCTGGAGCCGGTCGCCAGGATGGCTTTCTGAACCTTTGGCTGCGCCAGCGCGGCGTGGAGCGCCTGGTGCAGGCAGGCGACGACGGCGTCCGGCGTCTCCTTGCGCACCAACAGGCCGGACCAGGTGGTGTAGTCGAAGTCCTTCAGCAGGCTGCCTTCGCCGGCGGCGGGCAGCTCGGGCATGAGGCTATCGCGGCGCGGGCCGAGCCAGCCGAGGATCTTGAGCCTTCCCTGGGTCGCCAGGCCCTGGTAGGCGGTGGCCCACGGCATTATCGTGATGTCGACCAGTCCGGCGCCCAGGTCCTGCAGGAGAGGTGCTCCGCCCTTGCGGGACATGCAGCATCTTCGTGCCGGTGCGCGCCGCGAGGTCCTCCCCCCGCGAAGTGATAGAGCGAGCCGATGCCCACGCTGCCGTAGCTCAGCGGCTTGTTCGCCGGGTCGCGCGCATACGTGACGACATCATCGATGGACTGCACGGGCAACTCCATGCCGGGCTTCGAGGCCCACTTTCCGACGGTGAGGATCGAAGCGTACGAGCCGATCCTGGCCCTGCACCGCACCGTGTGTGCCGCGGTACCGTCCCTGATGCACGCGCTGGTGCTGCACCTGGCGCGCTATGCGGGACTGGCCGATCTGCCACATGCGGGCGCAGAGAAGATGCTGCTCAATGCCGACCGGCAGAACCTGTCGGCGGCGATGACGGCCGCCCAGGTCATGGGGCAGTCGCGCGAGATGCCCCTGGGGCGGGCGCAATCCTGGATGCAGGCGAACGCGAGCCGGCCGATCCGCCTGGCGGACGTGGCCAGGGCAGCGGCCATCAGCGAGCGCACGCTCGGCCGCCTGTTCAACCAGCACCTCGGCCGCACGCCGCTGCAGTACCTGCAGGAACTGCGTGTCCAGCGCGCGCAGATGTGGCTGGAAGGCACCTGGCGCGCGGTCGACGAGATCGCGCGCGACTGCGGCTATGCCGACACAAGCGCCTTCTGCCGCATGTTCGCCCGCCGGACCGGCAGCAGCCCGCAGCGCTACCGCGAGCGCTACAACTTCCGTGGGCCTCGCGCGCTGTGGAAGTCGGCGGCAGGGCCTGTCAGTAAACTCGCCCGATGATCCAAGCGGCCCACCCCCTCCTGCTCGGCTGCATCGCCGACGACTTCACCGGCGCCACCGACCTGGCCAACAACCTGGTGCGCGCCGGGATGCGCGTGGTCCAGACCATCGGCTTGCCCGAGGGGCCGCTGGGCGCCGAGGTCGACGCGGTGGTGGTGGCGCTGAAGTCGCGCACCATCCCGCCGGCGGAAGCGGTAGTGCAATCCTTGGCGGCGCTGCACTGGCTGCAGGCGCAGGGCGCGCGGCAGATCTACTTCAAGTACTGCTCCACCTTCGACAGCACGCCCGCGGGCAACATCGGCCCGGTGACCGAGGCGCTGATGGACGCATTGCACTGCGACTTCACCATCGCCACGCCGGCCTTCCCCGACAACAAGCGCACCGTGTTCAAGGGCTACCTGTTCGTGGGCGAGGTGCTGCTCAACGAGAGCGGCATGCAGAACCATCCGCTGACGCCGATGACCGATGCCAACCTGGTGCGGGTGCTGCAGGCCCAGAGCCGGCGCAAGGTGGGCCTGATCGACCACGTGGCGGTGGCGCAGGGCGCCGAGGCGATCGGCGCCCGCATCGCGCAGCTGCGCGGCGAGGGCGTGGGCATCGCGATCGTCGACGCGGTCTCCAACGACGATCTGCTGCGCCTCGGTCCGGCATTGGCGGGCCTGCCGCTGCTGACCGCCGGCTCGGGCGTCGCCATCGGCCTGCCGGCAAATTTCGGCCTCGCGCCGTCGTCGACCGCCAGCGCGCTGCCGGCGGCGGGCGGCCTGCGGGCCGTGGTGTCCGGCAGCTGCTCGCTGGCGACCCACCGCCAGGTGGCGGCGTTCATCGCTTCCGGCCGGCCGGCGCTGGCGCTCGATCCGCTGCAACTCGCGGCCGGCGGCGATGTCGTCGGGCAGGCGCTGGCCTGGGCCGAGCCGCTGTTGCGCGACGGGTCGGTGCTGGTCTATTCCACGGCCGCGCCATCGGCCGTGAAGGCGGTGCAGGGCCGGCTCGGCATCGAGGAGGCCGGCGCGATGGTCGAGCGCGCAATCGCCGCGATTGCGCGTGGCCTGGTGGAGCGCGGCGTGCGCCAGCTCGTGGTGGCGGGCGGCGAGACCTCCGGCGCCTGCGTGCAGGCGCTCGGCATCGCGCAGCTGCAGATCGGCGGCCAGATCGACCCCGGCGTGCCGTGGTGCCATGCGGCCTGCGCGGCGGCCGGCGCTGCGGGCCTGCACATCGCCCTGAAGTCCGGCAACTTCGGCGGCGACGACTTCTTCACCAAGTCCTTCGAGCAACTGCGATGAACGAGCATCGCGCCCGCGAGGAAATCTGCCGTGTCGGCCGCAGCCTGTTCGAGCGCGGCTACGTGCACGCGACGGCCGGCAACATCAGCGTGCGGCTCGACGACGGCTTCCTGATCACGCCCACCGATGCCTGCCTCGGCTTCCTCGATCCGGCGAAGCTGGCCCGGCTCGACAGCGGCCTGCGCCAGACCCAGGGCGACCGCGCCAGCAAGACCATCGCGCTGCATGCGCGCATCTATGGCGCGGCGAGCAGCTTCGATGCCGGCACGCGCTGCGTGATCCACACCCACAGCACCCACTGCGTGGCGCTGACGCTGCGCGAGACCGGCGCCGAACTGCTGCCGGCCCTGACGCCTTACTTCGTGATGAAGGTCGGGCGGGTGCCGATGATTCGCTATCACCGCCCGGGCGCGCCTGAAGCGGCGGCGCAGGTGGCCGAGGTCATCGCGCGCTATGGCGCGGCCGGCACGCCGATCCGCGCCGTGATGCTCGAGCGCCTGGGGCCCAATGTCTGGCACGACACGCCGGCCGCGGCGATGGCGGTGCTGGAGGAATTGGAAGAAACCGCCAGGCTCTGGCTGCTCGCGAACGGGAAGGCGGATCCGCCCGATCCGCTCGGCGAGGCCGAGATCAACGAACTGCGGCGTAATTTCGGGGCCCGCTGGTAGTCGCCCGACTCGATATCGACCGTCCGCAGGGAACCCGCGGACGCAGCGGGCGTGCGATCTCAGACGGGCACCAGATCCAGATTGGCCGGACCCGGCAACGCGTGCATGCTCGCGACGACCCTGGCGCTATAGGACTGGCTGAACACGGTGCTGATCTCGATCCAGTCGCCGCGTGCTTCCGCCGGCGTCAGGGTGATCACCATGTAGCCGCGCTTGCTGGTTTCCGCGTAGCGAAGATCGACGACCATCTTGAGGAAGGCATCCGCCAGCAGCGAATTCGAAATCAGCGGCAGCTTGGTTTCGAAGCCCGGCGAGCTCACCGACGAGCCTCCGAACTCCACCCCCACGCGCTGGCCCGTCGCGTCAGTCAGGTTGCTGCCCCACGAATTGTGCGTGTCACCGGCCAGGGAGACGAGGTTCTTGCCTTGCGAACGTGCCGCGTTCAGCACGGCTTCGCGCGCGGCGGGGTAGCCGTCCCATGCGTCCGGGTTGTAGGGAGCGCGGCGCTGGTTGACCAGGTCGCGCTGGCGGCTGCTTCGGGCGGCGTCCGGCGTCGACAGCGCCAGCAGATACTCGGCAAGGGTGTCCGGGGTGAGCGAGTTGGCGACCGTCAGCGGCACTTCCATGCGGGCCATCAGCACCTGCTGACCGAGCACTTGCCAGGTTGCGCTGGAGGCGGCCATGCGCGCCGACAGCCAGTTGAATTGCTCCGTGCCGAGAATTTGGCGCGTGGGGCTGTCGGCCGCGCCCTGCAGGTAGGCATCGAGCGACACCGGCTGGTCGCGCCCGACCAGCCGGCTGTCCAGCATATGGAGCGACACCAGATTTCCGAAATCGAAAGACCGATAGATCTTCAACGGGTCGGCCGGGTCGGGCACTCTAGTGGGCATCCACTCGTGATAGGCCTGCACCGCCGCGGCGCGCCGTGCCGCAAAGCTGCCTTCGGTAGCGGGATCGTGGTTGGTCGCGCCGCCGGACCACGCATTGTCGGCGAGCTCATGGTCATCCCAGACGGCAATCACGGGCACGCTGGCGTGCATCGCCTTCAGGTCGCTGTCGGTACGGTATTGCGCATAGCGAATGCGATAGTCGTCCAGCGTCACCGTCTCGTGCGACGGTTCGGACCTGCGGTCGGGGGAAATGGCAAGCTGCGACAGGAAGCCCACCAGCCCGTACTCGTAGATGTAGTCGCCCACGTGCAATGCAACGTCGATGTCGGTGCGCTTGGCAACCTCCGCGTACACGTTGAAGTAGCCCGCCGGGTAGTTTGCGCACGACATCAAGGCCATGCGCACCTGGGACACATTGCCGACCGGCAGAGTCTTGGTTCGACCCGAAGACGAGATGTCGGTGCCCAGCTGGAAGCGGTAGTAGTAGACGCTGGCCGGCAGCAATCCCGTGACGTCCACCTTGACCGTGTAGTCGCGTTCCGGGCCCGTGGTTGCGGCGCCCCGCGAGACTACGATCCCGAAATTCGGGTCGCTCGCGATCTCCCACGTCAGGTTCAGCGTGCCGGGACTCGAGACCGTCACCCGGGTCCACAGGATCACGCGATCGGACAAGGGATCTCCGCTGGCAACGCCGTGCTTGAACGAGGTGGTGACATTGGGATCGCTGGGGGTTCCGGTGCCGCCGATGCCACCGCCCAGGTTGCCGCCTCCGCCACCACCGCCTCCGCCACCACAACCCGTGGTGCTGACACCCGCGACCACGAGCATCGCGTAGAAGACGGCGTCTCTGATCACACTTCGCCGTGAGGGGCCGGCGTCCTCGGGGGCGACCGACGCGCGGAGGCCGGAAGGATTGCCTGGGGTCGATGTGTTGCCCTGCCTGCGTGAGTTCATTGGAAGTCCCTCCGATTGGATCGCCAGCGATCCAACGGAACATGGGGGCCGAGGCGCGGAACGAATGTCAGACGAGAGGGGCGCACGCTGTAGGCGCCGGGCACCTCTCGCCGACGTGCCCGGCGCTACAGCAGGAAGGGTACGAACCGACGCGTGCGGCCCATGTAGTCCTGGTACACCTCGCCGAAATGTGCCAGGCATTCCTGCTCTTCGCGAAACGCGGTGACGAAGAGCAGCACCGTCGCCGTCAGCGCCAGCGCCAGGCCCATCCACGTGAACTGCTGGAGGAAGATGCCCCAGGCCAGGCAGATCAGCGCCGTGTACATCGGATGGCGGATGTAGCGGAACGCCCCGGCCGTCACCAGCGTGGTCGTCTTCTCGAAGGCGAGGAGGRCCGCATCCTGGCGCGCCTCGCTGGGATGGCCGAATCGCGTCAACAGGCGAAACGCATGCAGCGGAAGCCAGACGGAGGTGATGAACAGCACCAGCGCCAACAGTTTGTGCGGCGCGAGCGGGCCGTCGCCCCAGACGGGCAGGTTGATCCAGATCAGCCCCAGGATGCACTCCCAGGCAAAGAAGCGCGAAAAGCCGTGCGATCGCGGACGCCTGATGGCGCCACGCGAGATGTAGAGGAGCACCGAACTCACGACGACGAAGGTCGGAGGGTAGGCCGCGAGGGGGAGAAGCATTTGGCGGAATTTACACGGAGCGCCGCGGCCCCGGAATGGTGCCCGCGCTGGCTGATTCCGAGGGCGGCGAACGCAGGACCGGACCTTCCCGACGACGCCCCGGTTCGCTATGCTCGCAGAAGCGGCTGGGGCGGCGTCCTCGTCAAGTCCGAATGCCTTGAACCCGGCCGTCAGACCGTCGATCGGAGAGATCGTGAAGAAGATGGCGAGTTCAATTCTTCTGTGCCTGGCCGGCTGCGCAAGCACCCCGCCTCAGGGCTATTC
>NZ_JBFUIU010000308.1:0-10247 GCF_056401695.1 Variovorax sp. P4_D9 | reverse complement strand
GGCATCAAGACGGTGGCGCTGTCGGTCGTCGACAACGAGACCGATCGCTGCGGCGGCACCGAGGTCGGCCAGGCCGAGACCCCGCCTCAGGCAGCGCCGGAGCCGGCGCCCAAGCCCACCGGCAGCGTCGCGCCGCGCAAGCGCCGCTGAAGGGCCTGTTCACCCTCTTTCCGCGACCCCGGAAGGAGGGTGATCAGGCCCTTAGCCTCCGCTGTCGAGCGAGAAGGTGGCGTTGCGGTCCTGCGCCAGCCGCTCGACCATCTGCGGCAGGGCGGCCGCCAGCAGCGGCTTGAGCGTGTAGGGCGGGTTGATCAGGAACATGCCGCTGGCGGGCAGCCCCGGCCGGTGCGTGGCGCCCGTGGCATCGGTCGTGATCTTGCTCGATTTGACCGTCAGCGTGGCGTGCAGCCACGACTTGCCGGCCTTGGTCGCCATCGTCTTGAGCCGGCGCGGCAGGTCGTGCGCCTCCGGCCGCGGGATGATCGGGTACCAGATAGCGTAAGTGCCGGTGGCGAAGCGCTTGAGCGCCTCGGCCACGAAGTCCAGCACCCGGGCGTAGTCGCTCTTGATCTCGTAGCTCGGGTCGCACAGCACCAGCGCGCGCCGCGAGGGCGGCGGCAGGAACTTGGTGGCACTGCCGAAGCCATCGTCGCGCAGCACCGTGATCTGGCGGCCGGCCTCGAGTTGGGCGATGTTGGCGTCGAGGGTCCGGGCGTCGGTCGGATGCAGTTCGAACAGCTTGAGCTTGTCGTGCTCGCGCAGCAGGTGGTGCACGATGAAGGGCGAGCCCGGATAGATCTTGGCGCCGCCCTTGGGGTTGAAGTCGCCGATCACCGCGAGGTAGCGGGCGAGGGCGTCGGCCAGTGGCGCCTCGGCTGTCGTGGCGGCGGATTTGGCGGACTTGCCGGCTCCCGGCGCCGCCGCCGGGGCTGCCTTCGGGGCAGCCAGCAGGCGCAGGATGCCCTCTGCCGCCTCCCCGCTGGTGCCGGCGTAGTCGCCGTCGAGCCGGTAGAGGCCGGCGCCGGCGTGGGTGTCGACCACGGTGAGGGCGGTGTCCTTCTCGAGCAGGTGCTCGAGCGTGGCAATCAGCACCGTGTGCTTGAGCACGTCGGCGTGGTTGCCGGCATGGAAGGCGTGGCGGTAGCTGAACATGCCCCCGATGGTAACGGCCCCTCGCCCCGAAAAGGGCGCCCGATTGCGTCGCAGGGGCCATTCTTCGTATAATCGAAAGCTTCGCAGCGCTTTTGTGGCCCCGCGGCGAAGGTAGACCACCACCTAAGAGATTCCCGCCAGAGGAACGCCGACCGTGGAAAAGGGCCCGCCAAACCCTCTTCAAAAGAGAAACTCATGACCAAAACGTTCAGCGCCAAGCCCGCTGACGTGACGCACGAGTGGTTTGTGATTGACGCGACCGACAAGGTCCTCGGACGAGTAGCCAGCGAAGTTGCTCTCCGTTTGCGCGGCAAACACAAGGCCATTTACACGCCTCACGTCGATACCGGTGACTTCATCGTCATCATCAACGCATCGCAACTCCGCGTCACCGGCGCCAAGCCGATCGACAAGGTGTACTACCGTCACTCGGGCTACCCGGGCGGAATCACGGCGACGAACTTCCGCGACATGCAAGCCAAGCACCCGGGCCGCGCCCTGGAAAAGGCGGTCAAGGGCATGCTGCCCAAGGGCCCGCTCGGCTACGCGATGATCAAGAAACTCAAGGTGTACGGTGGTGCTGAGCACCCGCACACCGCCCAACAGCCCAAAGTGCTGGAACTGTAAGGAGCCTTGAGAATGATTGGTGAATGGAACAATGGCACCGGCCGTCGCAAATCGAGCGTCGCCCGCGTGTTTCTGAAAAAAGGCACCGGCAAGATCACGGTCAACGGCAAGGACATCCAGGATTTCTTTGGCCGCGAGACCTCGATCATGATCGCCAAGCAACCCCTGTTCTTGACGAACAATGTCGAAACCTTCGACATCATGGTCAACGTGGCAGGCGGCGGCGAATCGGGCCAGGCCGGCGCGACGCGCCACGGCATCACCCGTGCGCTGATCGACTACGACGCGACGCTCAAGCCGGTGCTGAGTCAGGCTGGCTTCGTGACGCGCGACGCCCGCGAAGTCGAGCGCAAGAAGGTCGGTCTGCACTCCGCACGCCGCCGCAAGCAGTTCTCGAAGCGCTAAAGGCGTTTTGGGCTTACCGCTCGCAATGTCAAGAAACCGCCTTCGGGCGGTTTTTTGTTGGTTGAAGTAGCATTGATTGATCGGCCGCAATATCCGGCCCCACAGGAGTCCCCTCACAATGAGCGCCGTTGCAGAAACCATCCAGACCCCGGCCATGCCCGAGCCGATCGTCTTCACCGACAGCGCGGCGGCCAAGGTCGCCGACCTGATCGCCGAGGAAGGCAATCCCGACCTCAAGCTGCGCGTGTTCGTGCAGGGTGGCGGCTGCTCCGRCTTCCAGTACGGCTTCACCTTCGACGAGATCACCAACGAAGACGACACCACCATGACCAAGAATGGTGTCTCGCTGCTGATCGACGCCATGAGCTACCAGTACCTGGTCGGCGCTGAGATCGACTACAAGGAGGACCTCCAGGGCGCCCAGTTCGTCATCAAGAACCCGAACGCCACCAGCACCTGCGGCCGCGGCTCGAGCTTCTCGGCCTGATGCCCCGGCGCGTGCCGGCCCGCTCCGAACACGCCCAACCCCCAGAAGCCGCCTCCGGGCGGCTTTTTGCTGTCCGATTTCCCTCACTTCGCTCATGACCCCAACGGAGGCGCCGCGCAAGAGCCTGCTGTGGCTGGTGGCCGTCGGCTTCTTCATGCAGACGCTCGACGGCACCATCATCAATACCGCGCTGCCGTCGATGGCGGCCAGCCTGGGTGCCAGTCCGCTGCGCATGCAGTCGGTGGTGGTGGCCTACTCGCTCACGATGGCGATGCTGATCCCGGCCTCGGGCTGGATCGCCGACCGCTTCGGCACCCGCCGGGTGTTCTTCACGGCGATCGTGCTGTTCGTGATCGGCTCGGTGCTGTGCGCACTGTCGCGTGGCATCGGCCAATTGGTGGCGGCGCGGGTGGTGCAGGGGATGGGCGGTGCGCTGCTGCTGCCGGTGGGGCGGCTGGCGCTGCTTCGCACCGTGCCGCGGGCGCAGTTCCTGGCCGCCATGAGCTTCGTCGCCATTCCAGGCCTGATCGGCCCGCTGCTGGGCCCGACCCTGGGCGGCTGGCTGGTTCAGTACGCTTCCTGGCACTGGATCTTCCTGATCAACGTGCCGGTCGGCCTGGCCGGCTGTCTGGCGACGCTGCGGATCATGCCCGACCTGCGCGCGGCCGAGATGCGGCCGTTCGACGGCGTGGGCTACGCGCTGCTCGCCTTCGGCATGGTCGCGATCTCGCTGGCGATCGACGGCGTGTCGGGACTCGGCTTGCGCGGCGTCGGCGTGATGGTGCTGCTGGTCTTCGGCTTCGCCACCATCACGGCCTACTGGCTGCATGCCGTGCGCAAGCCCTATCCGTTGTTCGAGCCCTCGCTGTTTGGCATCCCGACCTTGAGCATCGGCCTGCTCGGCAACCTGTTCTCGCGCCTGGGCAGCGGCTGCATGCCCTTCCTGATCCCGCTGCTGCTGCAGATCTCGATGGACTACTCGCCCTTGAAGGCCGGCCTGATGATGCTGCCGATCGCCTTGGCCGGGATGGCGATGAAGCGCTTGGCGACGCCGCTGATCATGCGCTACGGCTACCGCCGGGTGCTGGTGGCCAACACCGCGCTGGTGGGCCTGACGATGGCCAGCTTCGGGCTCGCGACGCCGGCCCAGCCGGTGGCGCTGCAGATCCTTCAGCTGCTGGCATTCGGCGCCGTGAACTCGCTCCAGTTCACCGCCATGAACACGATCACCCTGAAGGATCTCGACGGCGGCATGGCCAGCAGCGGCAACACGCTGCTGTCGATGGTGCAGATGCTGGCGATGAGCATGGGCGTGGCGGCGGCCAGCGCGGTGCTGGACGGCTACACCGGCATCTTCGGCAGCGCCACGCCGCTGGCCATCCTGCATGCCTTCGAGGCGACCTTCGCGAGCATGGGGTTGATCACGCTGGCCTCGGCGCTGATCTTCTGGCATCTGCCGCCGGAGGCGCGGGCGGTGCAGCCGGCGCAGCCCGAAGTCTCGGGCCAGGGATGATCAGCTCGGGTAGATGGCACCGAGCACGCGGGCGCCGCGGGCGCCCGTGACGCTGGCCAGATTGCCGGTTTCGCCGTTCAGCGTGGCGCGCGCCAGCCAGGCGAAGGCCGCCGCCTCGACCTCCTGCGGCGGCAGGCCGCGCTCCGCCGAGGACACCACCTCGATGGCCGGCAGCAAGGCGCGCAAGCGGGCCAGCAGATGCAGATTGAGGGCGCCGCCGCCGCAGACGATCAAGGTCTGGCTGTCGGCGCCATAGCGCTCCAGGTGCATCGCGCAGGTGCGGGCGGTCAGTTCGGTCAGGGTCGCCTGGACGTCGACCGGGCTTGCTGCCGAGGTGCCGAGATGCGAGGCCAGCCAGTTGGGATGGAACAGGTCGCGGCCCGTGCTCTTCGGCGGCGCCTTGGCGAAATAGGCCTCGGCGAGCATCCGCGAGAGCAGCTCCGGCAGCACCCGGCCACGCGCGGCCCACTGGCCTCCGGCGTCGAAGGGCTGGCCGTTGTGGGTCTGGCTCCAGTGATCGATCAGGGCGTTGCCCGGCCCGCAATCGAAGCCCAGCACGGTGCCGCTGCCGGCCGGCAGCAGACTCAGGTTGGAGATGCCGCCGATGTTCAGGACCGCCACCGCCCGCTCGTCGCGGGCGAACAGGGCCCGGTGGAAGCCCGGCACCAGTGGAGCGCCCTGGCCGCCTGCTGCCAGGTCGCGGCTGCGAAAGTCGGCGACCACCTGGATGCCGGTCAGTTCGGCGAGCAGCGAGGGGCTGTTGATCTGCAGGGTGTAGCCGACCTCGTCGAATTCGCCGGGCCGATGGCGGACGGTCTGGCCATGGGCGCCGATGGCGGTGATGGCATCGGCCGCCAGCTCGGCGTCGTCCAGCAACTGCTGCACCACCCGGGCGTAGACGCGGGCCAGTCCGTTGCCGGCCAGCGCGGCTCGGTGCAGTTCGTTGCTGCCCGCGGTGTTGAGCGCCATCAGTTCGGCGCGCAGGCTCATCGGGAAGGGCGCGGCCGCGTAGCCCTGCACGGCGATGCCGCCGTTCGAGAAATCTGCCAGCACGCCATCGACACCGTCCAGCGAAGTGCCCGACATCAGGCCGATGAACAGTTCAGCCATGGTTCGGGGTGCTCGGCGAGGCCTTGCGGCCGCTCGTCAGTCGGCGCTGGCCTGGACCACCGAGAAGGCGGCCGACAGCTCGTTTCGGGTGGCGAGCGCGAGGCGCTCGAAGGCCGGGCGGGAGGCCGCGGTGATCGGAACGCCGCCGTCCTGCTGGGCGATCGTGGCCGGGTCGTGGTACTCGCCATTGACCCGGAACTCGAAATGCAGGTGCGGGCCGGTGGCCCAGCCGGTCGATCCGACGGCGCCCAAAGTCTGGCTCTGGCTGACGCTCTGGCCGACCTTGACGTCGACGCGGCTCAGGTGGRCGTAAGCGGTTTCCTGGTTGTTGCGATGCTTCAGCACGACGATGTTGCCGTAGCCGTTCTGGGTGCCGGCGAACTCGACCGTGCCGTCGCCGACCGCCCGTACTGGGGTGCCGGTCGGGGCTGCGAAATCGATGCCGTGGTGCTGGCGCCAGCTGTTCAGGATCGGGTGCAGGCGCATCGCGAAGCCGCTGCTCACGCGCGTGAACTCGACCGGCGAGCTCAGGAAGGCGTGGCGCAGGCTGTCGCCGTTGGGCCGGTAGTAGCTGCCCTTCTGGCCGGGCTCCTGGAACCACAGTGCCTGGTAGAGCTTGCCGTTGCTCTCGAACTCCGCCGACAGCACGCGGCCGGTGCGCAGCGTCTGTCCATCGGCATCCTGCGTCTCGTAGACCACCGCGAAGCGGTCGCCCTTGCGCAGCAAGCGGAAGTCGACGTCACCCGAGAAGATGTCGGCCAGCTGGCTGGCCACTGGGTCGGGGATGCCAGCGTCGTCGGTGGCGGCGAACAGCGATGTGCGCACGATGCCGCTGGCGAGCCGGGTGCCGGGGGTCAGGGCGTCGGTTTCGGTGCGGGCGCGGAAGCCGGCGGGCGTCTTTTCGACCACCAGCCGCTTGAAGCCGCCGTCGCCGTCGGGAATCCAGCGGGCGCTGAGCTTCTTCAGCGCGTTTTCCTGGGTGGCCTCTGCGGTCACGGTGCGTCCGGGACGGCTCAGCAGCGCCGCACGGGCCTCGGCGTTGCCGCGCACGAAGGCTGCAGCGGGCGGATCGGACAGGCCGAGGCGCTGCAACAGAGCCTCGGCGGTATCGCTCGAGCGCGTGATTTCGGTCCGGAACAGGGTGAAGCTGTGGGCGTCGAGCGCTTCGAGCTGGTCGGCGAAGGAGGTGGAAGGGGCGACGGCCTCGAAGACCTGCTTGACGGGAAGCTCGGCCGGATCGGGCCCGAGCGAGGCGACGGCGAAGGCACCACCGCCGGCGGACAGCAGCAAAGCGGCGATCACAGCCGTGATCTGCTTCGGATAGGTCCGGAATGTATTAGCCACGCGCGAAGCAATCAGCTCCTCGGCGGCAAGAATGCCGTTGATCAAACTTCGAATTCCAGCTCAGGTTCAGCAAATCCGTACTGCGAGGGCCGTGTCGGACGGGCGGCAGGACGGTGCGTTCAATGCGCCGCTTAGAATCCGGCGCTTGGAAAAGTCGGGCTGAGTATAGCTTCGGCCATAGAGAAAACAGCCAAAGAGCCCAATGAACCCCGGTTTTGTTACATCCACAAGTCTGTCCGAAGTTGTAGGACAGGCCCTCGAAATTTCACTCCGTGGGACCGACGAGTTGCTCCCCCAGGATGAGTGGGTGCGCAAGCTCCAGCGCTCCGAGGCCACCGGCGCCCCGCTGCGCGTCAAATTGGGCCTCGACCCGACCGCGCCGGACATCCATATCGGCCACACGGTGGTGCTCAACAAGATGCGCCAGCTGCAGGATCTGGGCCATACGGTGATTTTCCTGATCGGCGACTTCACCACCACCATCGGCGACCCCTCCGGTMGCAACAGCACCCGGCCGCCCCTGACCCGCGAGCAGATCGAGGCGAACGCGCAAACCTACTACAAACAGGCAAGTCTCGTACTGGACCCCTCGAAAACCGAGATCCGTTACAACTCCGAGTGGAGCGATCCGCTCGGGGCCCGCGGGATGATCCAGCTGGCGGCCAAGTACACGGTGGCGCGGATGATGGAGCGCGAGGACTTCAGCAAGCGCTTCAAGGCCGGGCAGTCGATCTCGGTGCACGAATTCCTCTACCCGCTGATGCAGGGCTACGACTCGGTGGCGCTCAGGTCGGACCTCGAACTCGGCGGCACTGACCAGAAGTTCAATCTGCTAGTCGGACGACATCTCCAGCAGGAATACGGGCAGGAGCCGCAGTGCATACTCACTATGCCGCTGCTGGAGGGGCTCGACGGCGTCGAGAAGATGTCGAAGAGCAAGAACAACTATATCGGCATCAGCGAGGATCCGAACACCATGTTTGCCAAGGTGCTGTCGATCTCCGACACCCTCATGTGGCGCTGGTACACGCTGCTGAGCTTCAAGTCGCTGGCCGAGATCGCGGCGCTGCGGGCGGAGGTCGAAGCCGGCCGCAACCCGAAGGACGCCAAGGTCGCGCTGGCCAAGGAGATCACTGCGCGCTTCCACAGCGCCGCAGCGGCCGAGGCGGCCGAGCAGGATTTCATCAACCGCAGCAAGGGCGGCGTTCCCGACGAGATCCCGGAAGTCGCACTGGCCGGCGCCCCGCTGGGTATTGCCCAGTTGCTCAAGCAGGCCGGCCTGGCGCCCTCGACCTCCGAAGGCAACCGGCTGATCGATGGCGGCGGCGTCCGCGTCGATTCGACAGTGATCAGCGACAAGGCGCTGAAACTCCCTGCCGGCACCTATGTCGTGCAGGTCGGCAAGCGCAAGTTCGCCAAAGTGACCCTGAGCTGAGCGCCGGGGGCGCTATCGAACCTGGATGGTGACGCGGCGGTTGCGGGGCTCGGCGACCTCGTCGGCCGTCGGCACCGCAGGTTCGCGCTCGCTGCGGCCCACCGCCTCGATCCGGTTCGGTGGGAAGTCGCGCGCCAGGAACAGTTGACGCACCTGCAGGGCGCGGGAAAGAGACAACTCGTCGTTGCGCGTGGTTGCGCCGACCGTGTCGGTGTGCCCCGTGACGACGATCTCGCCGCCGCTGCGCGCCCGGCGGCCTCCAGGGCCTCGTTCATCGAGACCGCGCTTGACACGCTCCGGGTCGACCTTGTCGACCACCGGCGCACCCTTGGCGCCGAGTTTCGCGGTCGCCCGATCGAAGGACTGCGCCAGCGTCTCTGCGCCATCCTCGGTGCTCGCCAGCATGGCCGAGGGCTTGCCGTCGGCCTGCGGCAGCAGCACGACGCGGGTGCCAGGAGTGGAACAGGCTGCAAGGAGGGCGGACAACAGCGGGATGGCAAGAAGGGAAAGTGGGCGAACTGTCACGGCTGCGGATCCACCTCGACGATGAAATCGGTGCCGCGGATGCCGATCACCGCGGTCTGGGTTTCGACGCGCACGGCATCGGTCCGGCCGATCAGTCCGGTCACCATCCGCAGCGTTCCGCGCAGCAGCGAAACCAGCATGCCGCCGTCCTGGGTGGTCGAATCGAAATGGAACTGCTTGGGGTCCAGCCGCGAGGACGGGCCCACGATCAGCGTCGTGCCGTCGCGCAGCACCACGCTGGCCCGAGTCGGCGCCGGTCTGGAGTCGGTCGATCGGGGCCATCGAGTCGCCGGCCGCCGCGGCCCGCGCCTTGGCGCTGCCGCTCAGCAAATGGACGTCTCCTTGCACGGATTTGACGATACCGCCATGTTGCTCCGCCTCGGCGGGCTTGGAAGCATCGACGGCGAGCGCGTGGCCTGCCCCAACGGTCAGGGCGAGGACGAGGCCGTACACGACCTGGGTTTTCTTTTGTTCACTGGCACCTCCGCAAGCGTTTTGGTCGATGGTACGCAAGAGCGGATGGACCCCGATAATCCGCGAGCGCCACGTGCGCCGGCTCTGCGCCTTTGTCCGCATTTTGTTCGTCCTTACTCTTCATCCATTGAAATTCGCCTCACTGAGTCCCGCGCAGCTGTTGCGAGCGTCGATCGGGGTCGCCCTGGTCACGATCGTGCTCAAGGGTGCGGCCGGCTACGTTTCCAACTCCATGGGCTTGATCTCGGACGCCATGGAGTCCTTTGTGAATCTGGCGAGTGCCACCTTCGCGCTGGCGATGGTCACGGTCGCGGCGCGCCCGGCGGACGACGACCATCCCTACGGCCATCACAAGGCGGAGTACTTCTCGTCCGGCTTCGAGGGCATCCTGATCATCGGCGCCGCGATCGCGATCATCTGGGTGGCGGTGCTGCGGCTGCTCTCGCCACAGCCGCTGGAGCAGCTCGGCTGGGGGCTCGGGCTGTCGATCCTGAGTTCGGCCTTCAATGGCGGATTGGCCTGGGTGATGTTCCGGGCCGCGCGCACGCACCGCTCGATCGCGCTCGAGTCCGATGCCCGCCACCTGGTCACCGACGTCTGGACCTCGGCCGCGGTGATCGTCGGCATTGTGGCGGTCGGCCTGACCGGCTGGCTCTGGCTCGACCCGTTGCTGGCGATCGGCGTGGCGCTGAACATCGTGCGCGAAGGCGTAAAGCTGGTATGGCGCTCCTCGCAGGGGCTGATGGACGAGGCGCTCGAGCCCGAGTCGCTGGCACAGCTGCAGGCCACGCTGGAGCGCTTCGCGGCCGAGGTGCCTGAAGGGGCGCAGCTGCACTTCGACGACGTCGTCACGCGCCGTGCCGGCCAGCGGCGCTTCGCCGATCTCCACATGCATGTCCCGGGCGGCTGGTCGCTGCAGCGCGCCGCGGACCTGCGCGATGGTCTCGAGCAAGCGCTGATGGATGCCTTGCCCGGCCTGCGCGTGACCATCCAGCTGCTGCCGCTCGGCATGGAAGCGCGTGCAACCCGGAAGGACGAGACCCAATGAAGGCGCTGCTGCAGYGCGTGCGCAGMGCGCGGGTCGAGGTCGCCGGCCACACCGTGGGTGCGATCGATGCGGGTCTGCTGGTGCTGCTGTGCGCCGAGCGCGGCGATGCCGACGWGCTGGCCGACCG
>NZ_JBFUIU010000307.1:0-10247 GCF_056401695.1 Variovorax sp. P4_D9 | reverse complement strand
CCCTCGATCTGGCCGGCCCCGGTCATGGAAGTTCCCGGAACGAGCTTGCCTGGGTCACGAATGAACGCGTCGAGGGTGTCGTCAGACCACACGATTCCGGAGTTCTTGAGTTCTTCGGTGTAGTTCTTGTAGTCGACCACGCTGCCCGCGCGGCGTCCGAAGACGCCTTCAAGTTTTGGGCCGAGCCGATTGCAGGCGATCGAATGACATTGCGCGCACTTGGCACGAAACAGATTCTCCGCGCGCGACACGTCCGTCGCACGCGCCGGTTGAAAGCCGACCATCAGAACAAGGATCGTCAGAGCTTGCAGAGCAATGGCATTCATCTAGCGCTCCGAGTGGTCACCGGTCTGGAGAGCGTATTGAAGCGGCAAAGGAGCTGTGGCGCAATACAGCAGCTGTCTAGTTGTTCATCGGGCAGGCCCGACCCCGGGGCATGAAGCGGGGCCGATGGCTGGCGATAGATGGCGCGTGATCGTAGGATGAAGCCGGGCACTGCTGACGAGGTCGGCGTTTGCTTGGTGTTGCGAACCCGTTGTCTAGTTGGACCCGCAGTGAGCACCCCGGAATGTGGCAGAGGGCGGCAACGCCCCGAAGCACGACTAGTAGAGTTCGATGACGAGGACTGCCTGCGGTGCCCTTCAACCGCCAGGAGGTTCTCATGCAAGTGCTTTACCCGCGCTGTGCGGGGCTGGATGTGCACAAGGACACCATCGTGGCCTGCGTGCGATGCGTCTCGCCGCCCATGCATCAGGAGGTGCGCAGTTTCGGCACCACGACCGCCCAGTTGCTCGAACTGGCCGATTGGCTGGCCGAGCACGACTGCACCCACGTGGCCATGGAAGCCACCGGCGTGTACTGGAAGCCGGTGTGGCACGTATTGGAGGGCGAGTTCGAGTTGGTGTTGGCCAACGCGGCACACATCCGCAACGTGCCCGGGCGCAAGACGGACGTCAACGATGCGATGTGGATCGCCGACCTGCTCGCGCACGGGTTGATCCGCTCGAGCTTTGTGCCGCCGCAGGCCCACCTACGCGGGTGCGCAGCGCCGGTACCCGAGCGGCCCGCCCGACAAGGTGCGAAATCAGATCGAGCACGAGCTCAGGATCATTGCCCAGCTTGAATACAAGAGCTACTTCCTGACGGTCGCTGACATCGTGCACTGGGCGCGCGATCGGAACATCCTCTCCCAGGGACGAGGGTCAGCGGCCAACAGCGCGGTCTGCTACTGCCTCGAGGTCACGAATGTGGACCCTGATCGCATGAGCGTCCTCTTCGAACGCTTCATTTCGGTAGAGCGAAAGGAACCGCCCGATATCGACGTCGACTTCGAGCACCAGCGGCGCGAGGAGGCGATGCAGTACATCTACGACAAGTACGGGCGCGATCGCGCCGCGCTCACGGCCGTGGCCACGACATACCGCACGAAATCGGCGCTGCGCGATGTGGGCAAAGCCATGGGTATTGCCGCCGACAAGATCGACCGCCTGGCCAGCACCGCCTACGGCACCGACGAGAAATGGATCAGCGAGGCGTGCCTGCTCGAAAACGAGATCGATCCCACGGATCCAACCATGGTGCACTGGCTCACGATCGCCGACACGATCCGCGGCTTCCCGCGCCATCTGAGCCAGCACCCTGGCGGCTTCGTGATCGGGCGCGACAAGATTAGCCTCCTGGTGCCAGTCGAGAACGCTGCGATGGAGAACCGCAGCATCATCCAATGGGAAAAGGATGATTTGGATTCGACGGGCCTCATCAAGGTCGACATCCTGGCGCTCGGCATCCTCACCGCGATTCACCGCGCCCTCGACCTGGCCGGCGGGAAAGCCGGCGGCCCGCCGATTCGCATGCAGGACGTGCCCGCGGAGGACCCGGTCACCTACGAAATGATCTGCAAGGCCGACACCGTCGGGGTATTCCAGATCGAAAGCCGCGCGCAGATGAGCATGCTGCCGCGCATGCAGCCACGGACCTTCTACGACCTCGTGATCCAGGTCGCGATCGTGCGGCCGGGCCCGATCCAGGGCGGCATGGTGCACCCGTACTTGCGCCGGCGCATGGGCGAGGAAGCAATCGAATACCCGAGCGACGAGATCCGCCAAGCGACGGAGCGCACGCTCGGCATACCTCTGTTCCAAGGGCAGGTGATGGCGATCGCCATGGTTGCCGCTGACTTCACCGCGGGCGAGGCCGACCAGTTGCAGCGCGCGATGGGTGCATGGCGAAAGCGCGGCGGCCTGGAAGTGCACCAGCGCAAGCTCATCGATCGAATGCTGAAGAAGGGCTACAGTGAGGACTTCGCGCAGCGCCTGGCCAAGCAGGTGGAAGGCTTCGGAAGCTACGGTTTCCCCGAATCACACGCAGCAAGCTTCGCCCACGACTACTGGAGCGAGGGACGCAACGCGCTCTCCACCTGTTTCGCGACGATCCAGCCTGGGACTTCGATGCGACGACCGTCGAGACCCTGGTCGCGGGCTTTGCGGGCAAGGTCGCCGAAGCGGTCAGGGCGACATATGCGATGCGGCTCATGGCTCAGCCGGACGAAGAAAGCAAGACCCCCGATGCGCCACACTTCGGGGTGTAGTCGACTCCCAGTCAGTCACGCGCCTCGAGCCTCGCAACGCGCCACTGAAGCGATTCGAGTTTCGGGAACATCCGTGGCTCTCGTGGCTTGATTAGCTCCTTCCCCGCGAGCTCAAGGAGTGGCCGGTGATCGGCAATGCGGCTATCGAGCCGCGACGCGACATGCCACCTGAAGTCTGGGCCTGGAGCAATGAGGTCGTGATCCATCGCCCAGTGCATGTTCGGCGTGAGCGCCAGGCCATTGCGGGGATCATCGTCCTGGGCTTCGCTGAACGGGTGGATGTGGGCCGCCTCGACCATCGCCGTTCCGTCCGGCAGCACCAACCTCAGGCCCGTCGCCGCGCATCGGTAGTCGTATAGCTCCGTTACGACACGACGGAACGCCGGATCGCGCACGTACGCCGGAGGCGCCGGCGGCCGGGCCTGGAGCGATGGCCCGGCGCGCAGTTGGTGCTCGTAGCGGCTGATCTCGCTTGCCTGGGCAACCAGGCGCACAGCTCACTTAGCCCGCGATCGAACCAGGCGGTGGAGAGCGCGTCCCCCAATGCCTCAACGTTCAACGGGGACTGGAGCAGATCAAATAGCTCGTCGTCCAGTGAGGCGAACGCCACGTTCTCAAGGATCGCCGCGTTGCTGCGCGCCGTACCCATCGCCGCCAGTACCTCCTCGCGCCCCGGCAGCGCATGCAGGTGCCAAAAGCTGTCACCGGCGCCGCGCAGTCGCCCTGACAAGTGGAAGAACGGAAAATAGGGGTTGCGATGGTCCGAAGGGCTGCGCACAGCGTCAAAGAAGCGTGCGTATCGCTCCAGAAGGGGAGGCGCGTAGTAGATGCGGTTCTCGGTAAAAGCGCCGCTGCGGGCGAGGTCGAGTACGGCCAGCAGCATGCAGATCTTGTGCGGGCTCGCGCGGCCGCCGGCTACGTTGACGTTGAGGCGCGCAAACTTCTGCTGGTAGGTCTCTACGGACATCGGCGTGTGGAGATGTGGTCCCTCGATGCTACTCGGTCGACGCGAAGCCCCGCTGCCGTGAGACGAACGATCGGACATACCGCTCCACCTCACCCCCGGATTCAGGCCCCTCGCTCTCCCAGCGCGCTAGCCGCCAAGGCAGGTCGGGATCCTCGCAGCCCGGGTGCAGGCGCGTCAACAGCGCGATGACCTTTGGCGAGACCAGCACGCGCTTCATGGGCGACCCCATCTCCCAAAGCATCTCGTTCTTTACCATGCGGTCCAGAAGCTCAGGAGCAGAATTCGCAAGTTCGAACGAGACGACGTCGTTGCGCCCGGTGCCGCGCCACTGCGCCAGCTCTCGAACCATCTCCGGCCTGGTCAACGGGTGCTGCGACCGAAGCCAGTAGAGGATCTGCAGTCCCTTCATCGTGACCGTCGCGTCGGCGAGCCCCACGTCGTGCGCGATCGGGCCGAAGACGCTGGCGCCTTCTGTGCTGAAGGTCGCTTCGAGAAAGCCCGCAACTCCACCTTCAACTGGTGCGGTGTTCGACGAAGAGGAAGCGGTCATTCTTGCGGCGAGGTGGCTGTGGAGACGTTCCATTTTCGTCTGTCCTTGACGGATGATGAGCCACTTCCGTAAGGTAGTTCGCATGAATGCAGCTGCTCTCGATTGCCCTCGCACCCTCAGCGCTTGGATCAAAGCGGACGACAAGAAGCTCCTCGACGCGATCAACCGCGGTCTGAGCATTCAAGAGGCCTCCGAGGCACTGCAGCGCGAGCCGGTATCGGTTCTCCGGCGCATCAGCGCCATCGGTGCCTTCGAGTTCGAGCGCGGAACAGAGGAATGGGTCGAGATCATGTCGCTGGCCCTTTCCGGCGTGCCATTGCAGGACGTGATCGCCTGGTGCTCGGCATCGGAAGAACGCATGCCCTACGAGCTCCTGGATGCGATGCGCTCGGGCCCGGACCAGCGTCCGGCGTTCGAGCTGGCGCGAGAACTCGGCGTCGAGGTCGCGAACGTCGATGCGCTCGCAGACCTGCAGTGGCTGATCGAACAGCCGGAGGAGATCCGTGTCGGCTATGCCGCGGCCGCCGCACGCGTCGTGGCTCGTTTCGATGCACTGACGCCGGCGACCTTGAAGAGCGAAGTGCTCGGCCTAGCACCGGCAGATCTGCGCTGGATGGGAGGCTCCGCACTGAAGTCCAAGCGCGGATCGAAGTCCACCAGTGCAGGCACCGCGAAGGCGCGCGCGCCACGCAAGGCTTCGACCTCGCGTGCGCGCAAGCCGAAGATCAGGAACAAGTGGGCCGACGCGAATTACATGAAGAAGAAGCGCGCCACGGCGAGCGGAAAGCACTGAATGAGCGACATCGAATTGAGCGTCCTGAGCGCGATCGAGAAGGCCGGCGAGCAGCACGCTGCGCTGAGACTGAGCTGCCTGCTTGTAGCAAGATCGAGCCATGCCGAACTATCGATGGTCTTGTCTTGCTTGCGGTGAGACGAATCCGAGCCAGGCGGACGTTTGCGCTGCTTGTCAGTGCCCAGCCGGCGCGACCCTCGCGCAGATCAGTGCCAGTCGAGCTGAGCATGTTGCCCGAGGCGGATGGCTTCTGGGAGAGGCACCTATCAGCGCTACGGGCGATCTCTCTGTGCCATCCGGACGGGATTCGCTTCCGGGTATGTTGATCCTGGCCCGCATGCTGCCACACCGTCATCAGCCGTGGCGTCGGCTTCCGCTACCAGACGCGCGACGGGTCGGGATGTGGGTCGGGCTGGACGATGCCAAGGGGCCGGAGGGCGGGACCTGGTACTTCCAGGCGGCCAGTCGGGGAATGCGTGGCGATAGCGGACGCGATCGCGGCATACAGCCGGAATTCAGCCGCTCGCTGGCTGACGCCATCGGTCGCGTCCGGGCCAACGCTCGACCAGATCAAGAAACAAAGGGTCGATCTGATCCGGACTTTCGGCGGCTTCCTCGGCCAGTACGCCAGGCGCCTCATTGAACGCGAGCAGGGAAAGGTCGGCCATCCTCATCGGGTAGAGAATGCCATCCAGATGATCACATTCATGTTGCAGGAGCGCTGCCCAGCTGCTGCGAGCTTCGTGTTCAACGCTGACGCCCTCGATGGTCTGATAGCGGATCGAAATCCTGGGATAGCGCGGGACCTTGCCATGCAAGCCCGGGATCGAAAGACATCGCTCCCACACCGGAACTTTGTCCGTGGTCAGCGGCGTGATTTCCGGATTGACCATGACCGTCCATGGCACCGGCTGCAGGTCCGAGCCTGCAGGAATTCGCGAGGCGCCGATGCGATAGACCACGATGCGCTTCGCGACGAAGACCTGCGGTGCTGCGATGCCGCTCGCGCCAATTTCATCCACGGTCTCCCGCATGTCTGCGCCGAGACGTGCGATCCCAGGGTCTGTCGGATCGTCGACTTTCATCGCCACTCTCCTCAGCATCGGGTGACCCATCTTCGCGATCGTCAGAATGGACATGGCTCGCTCCTCATGGTTCTGGTCCAGATTGGACACCCGCGATCAGCCAAGCGGTAAGTGTCCCTCTTGCTGTCGTGCGAATGTGGCACGAGGTACTGCTGGCGGTTCGACCGCGCGCGCGGCAGAATGCCGCATGAGGGCAGTTCGACAGTCCCAGCTCACACCGATGTCTGCTCGCCGCACCACCATTGGCGTGGGGCGCTGCGGTGGTGCAGTACGAACTGCAAGGTCGCCAGCGAAGGCTTTGCAGTCAAGTCAGCCTTGACTTGTTATCGCAGATTGCCGGTGTGCCCCAGCGAATAGCGACCGGGCTGCGGCCATACCGTCAACCCATGCGGTTCACGTCCGACCTTGATCTTGTCGACGCTGCCCGATCGGGTGTCGAAACGGTACACGACATCGTCATAGCGACCCGAGAGCCAAAGATATGTGCCATCGACGCTGACATTGCCCATGTCCGGGCTGCCGCCGCCGGGGATGGGCCAGGTCTTGACAACCTTCCGGGTGGCAAAGTCAATCACCGAGACGCTGCCTTTGCCACCTGGTTTGCCGTGGATTTCATTGGTACCGCGATTGGCTACATACAAGCTCTTGCCGTCGCGACTCGGATACAACCCATGGGCGCCGACGCCGGTGGGAATGAAGTCGATCTGCTTGAAGGACTCCGCATCTACCACGTGCACGCCATCGGCCATCATGTCGGCAACGAAGAACACTTTGCCATCCGGCGACGCACGAACATCCTGCGGCATGCCGGGGGTTGTGCAGATCTCCGCGCCAAGCTCGGTGGGATCAGGAACTTTCTTCGGCTTCTTCCCTGGCGCAGCAATGAGCGCAAGCACCTCTGGGCGACTGAAGTATTGGCTCAACTTGATGGTTCCGACCACGCGGCGATTGACAAGATCGATCTTGGTGATCGCGCCACCAAACTCGCAGGTGAAGAAGGCGAACTTGCCGTCGATGGAGAAGTCGGCGTGGTTGATGCCCCCACATTTCGGCGTTGCGATCGAATATTGCAGGCTCATGGTGCGCGGATCGCGGAAGTCGAGCCGCTTGTACGCTTCCGCGACCACAATGGCGGACTGACCGTCTGGCGACCAATAGAGGTTGTAGGGATCTTCGACACGAATCGAGGCTCCGGGCTTGCCGGTTTTCGGATCGATGGGCGTCAAGCTGCCGTCGGGGCGTCCTTCGGCATTGTTTGCGACCCACAAAGTGCGCAGGTCCCACGCCGGCACAACATGCTGTGGATTGATGCCGACCTTGAACGTATCGATCACCTTCAACGTCGCCGGGTCGATGACGGACACGGTATTTGCAGTGTGGTTCGGAACGTAGACGCGCTCCAGCGCTCCAGCTACCGCAGCGCTCATGTGGCTTGCGCCAATCTCGCTGTACAGGTTCTGGGAGTCAACGACGGCCGGCATTCCAGGCACCGTGTTCACTGCTGCGGCGCGGGCCGCATCGGGCGGCGACGGCTTGGCGGCGGTCTGCGCCGCGACCCACCAAGCCGCCGATCCCAGGAGGACGCACAAGATTGAAACTGCTGCTACACGGCTCTTACGCATCGTCGGCTCCTCAAGTTCTCGGTCTTTATATGACAAAATTAAACCGGCGCGCTCAGCGCGAAGCGCCCTTCGCAGCGCGAATGGCGGCCACCGTTTTCGCTACGATCAAATCGACACCCAACTGCCCCAGCGCTGCACTGGAGGCGCGCGGATCGCCTGAGACGCCATTGGCCTCGTTTTCGCGTGGGTCATGTGCAATTTGAGCTGACCGAACCAACGTGGCGTCAATACTCATCATCAACGAGGTATCGGCCGTGCCTGCATGCACGCCAATTTGGCCGTCGCTCAATCCCTTGGCCTTGAGTGCCTGCACATAATCGGTTTGGGTGACGCGGTAGTAGTCGCCGATGAAGTGGGCTCGGGCAGGCGTCGCCGCCCAGTCGTGATTGAGACGTGTCGCCACCGCCTTGAGCTGGGCCTGGTATCCGCCGTGATCACCGATCAGCACCACGTCGACAAAGCCGCTCTGCTTGAAACTGCGTGCAGCCCCCTCCAGTACGCTCTTGAAGGCGTCCTCAGGCACCGAAATCGTGCCCGCAAAGCGCATGTGCCCAGCGGCCGGGGCGATGCTGCCTTCGGGCACGTAGGCCACCACGGGCGCGACCAGTGTCTGTCCCAGTGAAGTGGCGATTCGTCCTGCCAGCACCTTCACTCGCACATTGTGTTTGCCTAGCGCCATGTGCGGGCCGCTCTGTTCGGTCCCGCCGACCGGGATGATGATCGTCGTCGTGCTGGTACGGATGGCATCGCGCACCTCGGTCGAAGTCAATTCTTCAAGGTAAACACTGGTTGTGGCGGACCAGGCTGCGGAGCTGAATACGACCGCTCCCATCATGAGCAAGCGAGGTAGTGTGAGCATCAGAGGTTCGTGCTTATTGCGAATAAGGGGGTTGCCAAACCTGCTACTGCTCGTTCGACGGATGATTTGCCCGGTCGGGGCTGATCCGGTGCGGGGCATGGTCATGTCGACCCCGCCCGCCCGGGTTTGCAAGGCTATACGCAATCAAGAGCGCCATGAATCCGAAGTCCATGTTTAGTTGTCCCAATTGTGAATGTCGTCGCTCGCATTGTGCATCCTCAGACGGTAACGACTGAGCGGCTGATGCAGTTGGCTAATCAAACCGTTTAGCTGATCAGCACATGTGCCAGAAAATGACCAGTGGCACGACAGTCACGATCAGGTGGACTCCCCAGCTGACGACCTGGCGGTCCTTGTCCGAGACGAGGCGGTTGACTCTCATGCTGCATGCTCCTTCGTTAAATTGATTCAGGCATCGCAGCGCCAGTCGCTCTACCGCGACAGTCGCCGGTACGCGCTGTAGTGCCTGATTGCCCGTTGACGGTGGCCGAGCTCATCATGGAGCCGGCCCGCGTTGAAGTGGGCGTCGGCCAGATCCGGGTCGAACTGCAGCGCCATGTCGTAGCTTGCGAGCGCCTCGCCGAAGCGGTTGAGATCCCTTGCGCCGCTAGCTCCGGCGCCGGCGGCTGCCTCGCCGCGTCGAGGTGCCGCACCACCGTGACCCCGCCCTTGGGCTCGACGCCCACATCGAAGTCCATGAGGAGCTGACCCGTTTCCGCCTCCCATTGCGAATCGCGATCTCGTACCGCGATGTCGTTGCCCACCGCCGTGATGCGCAGGCCCGACAGGGGCGCTTCGGCCGGCAACTGGTCCTTCAGGCGGCGTAGCGATCGGAGGATCTTGGCCATGGGAATGCTCGCTGTCCGAAGTTCATAGGCGGTGCGCAGCAGCACGACGTCCTGGAACGAGAACAGGTACGCCTGGCGTGGCCCTCTCTTGGGCTTCACGAAACCCATTTCGATCAGGCGAACGATTGCGCTGCGGGAGAGGCCGAGCATTCTCCTGAACGCTTCGAAGCGTGTGCGACTCCAGATCTACCTCCCGCCGACTTTGTGAGTGTGACTGGCCAGCTTACTTCCTGGCGCGGGTGCGAGCTGGCGCTGCCGCTCCAGGCGCAATACCTCCTCGCCTCATTTCGAGGCTAAATCGTCGCCGTCAACGCGGGGCGACCGGGGACCGCTACGATGGCCCTCATGAGCGCAACCGAGACCATCCCCTTCGTCTACGCGCCTGAGGACTTCGAGCTCAACGACGCACGGATCCTGCGCGCCGTGCGCACGCTTGGTGTCGAAGGGACGGCGGTGTTCGGGCGGACCACAGACGGCTGGACCCGGGTCGTGGTCACGATCTCCGGGGAGGCTGAGCCGATGCGCATCGCGCGCTCCGGCCTGCCGATGGAAGCTCAGGACACGGGCAGCGATCGACCCAAGGCGATCAAGCCCCATCCGAAGAAGTGATGGACTCGGCCCCGGCGGCCTACTGGGCTGCAGTCGGTGGGCCGCACCGCAGTTGAGCCATCAACGCTTCGGTTGTATCGTCCGCTCGCTCGAGCCCACGCTGGATGACGGCACGCCCGTGCACAGCTTCTCCACCCTCATGGCCGAGCTCGCCACCATCGTGCGCAACACCTGCCGAGCCCCTCAGGCCGGCCCCGAGGCGCCCACCTTCGAGCTCCTCACCAACGCGCAGCCGCTGCACCTGCGCGCCCTCGCGCTCGTGCAAAACATCAAGCCGTAGACAGAAAACTCCCTCGCCAACTCAAGCAAGTGCTTGAGTCACAAGGG
>NZ_JBFUIU010000306.1:0-10281 GCF_056401695.1 Variovorax sp. P4_D9 | reverse complement strand
GCTATCTGCAGGACGGCGAGATCCCGGCCGGAGCCTTGCTCAAGCCGACCACTGCCTGAAGTCCCGAACAGCTTTCTTCCAACGCTGGCAAGGAATGCATCATGATGATCAAAGGTCGACGCGCCCGAAAGGTCGGCGGGTCACTGCGTAGTGACCGATCCAAAAGAWGGGGCGCGCCGGTAACCGGGGTTTGCCAGTGCGCTTCTATGAGGGCTTATTTGTCAAACCTTTTTTGATCATCGTATTGATGACTGGTATTTCATGGCGGCACCTGTGAGTTGCTGAGCGAATGCGCAGAGGCGTGGCCCCAGTGATGCGCCCTGATCCGAGGYCGGGGTRTGGCGAGCGTTCGAGCCCGGTTGCTCGGACGAACTTCTATCCGTGCAGGGCGCGGACACCCTGCACCTCATGCTGCATGCGCGCGAAGCACACTGGCAAACCCCRKTTACCGGCGCGCCCCATCTTTGGCGACGGTCACTGTGCAGTGACCCGCGCACTGGGCGGGCGCGTCGACCTTTGATCATGATGATGCGTTCCTTGGCCTCCTGTGCGTTAGAGCAAGCAAGCCTGCTCGGGACTTCAAGCAGTGGCCGGCTTGAGCGTGGCCCCGGCCGGGATCTCGCCGTTCTGCAGATAGCGCCACAGCGCGATCGCCAGTTTTCTCGCCAGGGCCACGATACCGACCCGACGCATGCGTTTACCCCCACCAGCGAAGCGTCGGTTGAACCACTGAGCCAAGGCGCTGCCGGGCTGCAAACGCAGCCAGGCCCAGGCGAGTTCGACCAGCAACGCGCGAGCTCGCTTGTTGCCGGCCTTGCTGATGCCYTGCTCGATCTGGCTGTCGCCGCTGTCGTAAGGTGTGGGCGCCAGTCCCAGGCAGCCGGCCAGCTCGCGCCGGTTGGCGAAGCGCCGCCAGCCATACACCTCCTTGACCAACACCCAGGCGCCCTTAGGTCCGATGGCGCGGAGCAGCGCCAGTTGCGCCACCAGCGGCTGCTTGCCATCGGCCAGTTCCTGGCGCCGCTGGGTTTCCATCGCCTTGACCTGCTGCTTGACCAATGCAAGCCGCGCGCTCTCGCGCTCGATCTCGGCGCGCAGAACAGGCGGCACCTGTTCGCGATGGCGCGCCCACCAGGCGGGCCAGTCGCGCCCGCCGATGATGACGTGCGGGCGCAGGTTGTGCAGCACSAGCAGCGAGCTGATACGGTTCGTGTGGGCGGTGCGCTCCTTCGTCAGCCGGGCRAGCTCGCGATGCGTGCGGCGCGCGTCTTCGTCCTCGGGCGTGGGCTCGTGCACCACCGACCACACCCGCTCGCCGCGATGATGGCGCAGTAGCATCGCCAACAGCTTGTCGCCATCGAGTCGGTCGGTCTTGGCCCGCCGGGCGTGTCGGTTCACCTCGATGCTGGAGGAGTCGACCACGATGTTGTCGACACCCTGCTCGATCAGCCAGCGGTGCAGCCACCAGCCGTCGCGCCCTGCTTCGTAGCAGGAGTGCACCTTGGCCTGCGGCTCGAGCTGGCAACGCTCCCGGGCCTTGCTGAGGCAGTGCGCAACGGCGGCCGTGTCGCCGGCGTTCACGTTGTACCGGCTCGGGCCGCGGCGGCCATCGCTTGCCGTCACCTTCCACGACTTGTCGCCGAGTTCGAAGCTCATGTACAGGTCAGTCGCGATCGCCGTATCCTTGTCCTGTGGGGCTGTCTGGGTTGTCGACATTTCCATCTCCTTGCCAGAAGTTAAGGAAATCCCGTTTTAGCTAAACGGGTCTCGCTCGGGTAGTCCCACATAGCATCTTCGCGCGCATGCAGCATGAGGTGCAGGATGTTCACGTCCTGCACGGATAGAAGGTCGTCCGAGCACAACTGGCTCGAACGCTCACCACACCCTGACCTCGGACCAGGATGCATCACCTATGCCTCGCCAGTCGTCTCATCCACTCAGCAACAACCGGGGCCGCCATGAAACACCGTGAACACCGTTGATAAAAAGGCTTGACAAAAAAGTCCCACAGAAGGGTTGTCCGCGTCCCCTGCGACGGGGACTGACGCTTGCCTTGGGCCTATCGATACTGGCTTGGATTCCCTCTCACTTCCGGAGATGTCCATGCAGATGAATCGCAGAAGCGTCATTGCAGGAGCCGCCCTTCTTGCCGCCAGCAGCCTTGCCTTCGCTCAGGGTAAGGAGATTCCCGTGGGCGTGATGAACGCCATGACCGGCACCTATGCATACGGCGGGGTGCCGATCCAGAACGGCATGAAACTGGCGCTGGAAGAAGCCAATGCCCAGGGCCTGCCGGGCGGCAACAAGTTCAGGATCGTCGAGGGCGACACCGCGGGCGAGAAGGCCCAGACCATCAACCTGGTGAACCAGTTCGTCAAGCGCGACAATGCGATGCTGATCCTGGGCCCCACGACCAGCAGTGAGGCCCTCGGCGGGGCGCCAGTGGCCAACGACCTGCAGGTTCCGATGCTCGCCATCGGCAGCTCGCCCAGCATTCCGGCGACCGGCCCGTGGGCCTTCAAGATCCAGGCCGCGCCGGTGGACATCATGGGCTACCTGGCCAAGCTGTCGGTCGAGAAGCTGGGCATCAAGCGCATCGTGCTGGTCCACGACCAGAGCAACGACGGCTTCGTGGGCCAGAAGAATGCGGTGGCGGACTTCTTCACCAAGGCCGGCACGACCATCGTGGCCGACGAGAAGTTCGTTTCGTCCGAGTCCAACTTCCTCGCCTTGGCGACGAAGCTGACCACGATGCAGACCGATGCCATCTTCCTCGCCGCCCCGGCCGAAGTCGGCGCCAACATGATCGTGCAGATCCGCCAGGCGGGGCTGGACCCAAAGGTCAAGTTCGTCGCGCCTTCCACCTTCGGCTCGCTGGGCTTCGTGAAGGCGGGCGGCAAGGCGGTCGAAGGCACTTACGTGGTGTCCGATTACTCGCCGGTCAATCCCTCGCCAATGAACGTGGCCTTCGTGAAGGCTTACCAGGCCAAGTACAAGGCGACGCCGGACAACTGGGCGGGAATGGGCTACGCGCTGGGCCAGGTGGCCGTGGCGGCCGTACGGAATGCCGGACCGAATCCCGATCGCACGAAGATCCGCGACGCACTGGCAAAGCTGAACAAGGTGCCGATGGTGCTGGGAACGGGGACCTGGAGCCTGGACGCGAACCGGAATCCGAGCTATGGCGGTGTGTTGCTGCAGGTGAAGGATGGGAACTTCGTCGCGGTGCAGTAAATGCTTGCCCCCTCTCCCGCCCGCGGGAGAGGGTAGGACGAGGGCTACGCTGTCATTCCACCGTCGACGTTGTAAACGCCACCGGTGATGAAGCTCGCCTGCGGCCCCAGCAGCCAGAACACCAGGTTCGCCACTTCCTCCGCGCTGGCCGCCCGCCCGAGCGGCTGGTTGGCGAAGTGCTGCTTGAGCGCGGCCTCCACCTGCTCCTCGTTCCTTCCGTCGATCCTGAACGTGCTGCGCAACAAGGGCGTATCGATCGGCCCCGGGCAGATCACGTTGATGCGGATCTTGTGCGGCGCGAACTCCAGCGCCGCCTGCTGTGTCATGCGGATCACGGCCGCCTTCGACGCACCATAGACGCCCAGTCCCGCCTCCGCCCGGCTGCTCCGCTGGCCCGACACCGACGAAGTGTTCACGATGCTGCCGCGACCCTGTGCCCGCATGACCCGACCCACCGCCTGCATCCCCAGCAGCACGCCGCGCACGTTAACCGCGAAGATGCGGTCGAAGTCCGCCATGCGGAAGTCCAGCAGCGAGGACTGCGGCCCGACGATGGCGGCGTTGTTGTGGAACAGGTCGATCCGGCCCCACTTCTTCACGACCGCATCGGCGTAGCGCTGCACCTCGGATTCCAGGGCGACATCGGCCTGCAGCGGCAGCACGCGCGTGCCGTCCAGGCCCTGCAGTGCGCTGTCCAGCGACCGCCCTTCGCGATCCACCATCGCCACCCTGGCCCCGGCCGCCAGCAGCTGCCGCACCAGCGCSAGGCCGACGCCGCTGGCACCGCCGGTGACGACAGCGACATTGTCTTCGAACTGGGCGGCGCTCATTGCAGGGTCACCCGCAGCGCATCCGCCGCCCGGAACACGAAGGTGTGCATGTGCTTCGCCGTGTCCGGCTCCACCAGCCGCATTTTCGGGAAGCACTTGCTGAACTCCTCGAACACGATCTTCATCTCCAGCCGGGCCAGCGGCGCGCCCAGGCAGAAGTGCACCCCATTGCCGAAGGTGAGCTGCTTGCGCGCATTGGCGCGGCGGATATCGAACTTGTGCGGATCGGGGAACACTTCCTCGTCGCGATTGGCCGAGGCCAGCGACAGCATGATGGGCTCGCCTTTCGGGATGGTGACGCCCCGGATCTGGACGTTTTCCAGTGCGATCCGACGCCAGCCGATCACGGCACCGGCGTAGCGCATGCCCTCTTCCACCGTGTTGGCGGCCAGCGACGGTTCGGCGCACAACGCCTCCCACTGGTCGCGGTTCTCCAGCAGCGAGCGGATGGTGTTGTTCAACTGGTTGGTGGTGGTCTCGTGGCCCGCGAAGGCGACGCCGAAGGTGTGGGTGGTGATCTCCGGGATGCTGATCACGCTGTCGTCGCCGTTGCGGATCTCCAGCATCTTGCTGGTGAAATCGTCGCGCGGATTCTTCTGCCGGTCGGCCACCAGCGCGGCGCAGTACTGCCAGAAGGCCGCCATGTTGCGGGCGCCTTCGATCTGCTGCTCGGGCGTCGCCGGGCTGAAGTCGATCACGCTGCGGGCGCCGGCCCATTTCTTGACGCTGGGAATGTCGGCATCCGGGATGCCGAGCAGCTTGAACACCACCTGCGCCGGCAACTCGTAGTTCACTTCCGCCAGCAGGTCGATTTCGTCCTTGCCTTCGACGCGCTCGATGGCGTCGGCCACCAGCCGGCGGATGTGCGACTCGAGCTTGATGAACTCGCGCAGGTTCAGGGTCTGGCTGGTGATGCCGCGGATGCGCCTGTGCACCGGCCCGAACAGGGTCGAGTGGCTGCCGGTCTGGTTCATGAACCCGCCCTCTCGCAGGATGGCTTCCGCCTCCGGCGACATCGGCGTCACCGGCCGGGTGGTATTTGCCGAGGTGAAGCGCTCGCCGTCGTGCAGCACCGCGTAGACGTCACTGTGCTTCGTCAGCACCCAGTAGCCGATCTCCTCACACCAGAACACAGGCTCCTGGCGTCGCTGCACTTCCATCGCGGTGTGCAGCTCGGGGCTGTAGTAGGGTTTGAAGGGAGTGGTCCGCGACGATGCCGACGCGGCGAGAAACGGACAGCCGGGTGAATCGCTCATGAGTGTCTCCGGGTTGGATGTGGCATCAGCGCACGATGACGTGGCGCGCGAGGCCCTCGAACGGATATGAAATGCCGCCGCGTTCGTTCCGTCCGTACGGCGTCTTCAAGGCAAGACTGCGCTCGAAGGTTTGCGCCACCGCCGGGCGGGACTCGATCCGGTCGCGCCAGGCCAGGAGCCTGGGATAGCGCGCCGGATCGTCCGGGGCGATGTAGCGAATCCAGGGAAAACAAGCGATGTCGGCGATGGAAAAGTCCCCCGCCAGGTGGTCGCCGGCCTCCAGGCGCCTTTCCATCACATCCCACAGAGAGCGCAGCATGTTGTCGTAGCGGCTGCGGGGGTAGCGAAAATCGGTCTCGGGCTCCAGTCGCTGCGCAAACGCGCGGAAGTGCCAGGCCTGACCGCCGATCGGCCCGAGGCCGGCCATCTGCCAGAACAGCCACTGCATCACTTCCATGCGACCGCGCGGCGTGACAGGCATCAGGCGGCCGGTCTTCTCGGCCAGGTACTGCAGGATGGCGCCGGACTCCATCAGCGTGATGGGGTTGCCGCCGTCCACCGGCGCATCATCGCGCAGCACGGGAACCTTGCCGTGGATCGCCCCGCCCAGACGCGACGGGTCCTTCTGCTCGCCCGCGCTGAGATCTACGAGAACGAGCCGGTACTCCAGGCCGAGCTCTTCAAGCGCGATCATCACCTTATAGACATTCGGGCTGCTCGAATAAAAGAGTTCCACGCCTGGTCCTGTCGTCGTTTCGGCGCCTCAGCGCATCAACATGCCGCCGTTGACGTCGAGCGTGGCGCCGGTGACGAAGCCCGCCCCCGGCGACACCAGGTAGGAGACCGCGGCAGCGATCTCCTCCGGCAACCCGATCCGGCCCAGCGGCACCGCCGCCGTGCCCATGTACTTCTGGCCTTCGTTGCCRGCCGGCACCGTCTGGTGCAGCATCGGCGTGTCGATCGGCCCTGGCGCCACCGTGTTGACGGTGATGCCCAGAGACGCCGCCTCGCGCGCCGCGACTTTCGAGAGCGCCAGCACCGCGCCCTTGGAGGCGCTGTAGGCCGAGCCGCTCTGCATGCCGCCCATCTGTCCGGCCAGCGAGGCAACGGTGACGATCCGGCCGTCCTGCACCGAGCGGCCGGCACAGCGCCGCAGCATCTCGCGCACGCACAGGAAGGTGCCACGGGCGTTGACGTTCATCACGCCGTCCCATTCCGCCAGCGTGATGTCCACGGTGGGAAGGCGCCCCGGCGCCGGCTGGGTGCTCAGGATGCCGGCGAAGCAGGCCAGCACGCTCACGCCGCCCAGCTTCTGTTCTACCGTGTCGAMGGCGGCGCGCACGCTGGCCTCATCGGACACGTTGCACGCCAGGCCGATGTGGCCCTTGCCCGGCAAGGCGGCAGCGGCACGCTGGGCCGCCTCCACGTGCAGGTCGGCCACCGCGATGGTGAGGCCGTCCTCGGCCAGCTTGCGGGCGCTGGCGAGCCCCAGCCCGCCAGCGGCGCCGGTGATCAATGCGATGCGCATGAAGTCTCCTAGTGGTCGGGGTGCGCTTCGACCCAGCATTGCACCAGCGCGTCGCTGATGTAAGCGCTGCTGGTCTGGCCGCCGTCGACGGCCAGCACCTGGCCGGTGACGAAACCGGCGTCGTCGCTGCACAGGAAGGCCGCGGCGCCGGCGATCTCTTCCGGCTTGCCGGGCCGCCCCATCGGCGTGGTGCCGACGATGGTGGCGTAGAAGCGCGCTGTGTTGAGGCGCCCCTCGGTCTGCGGCGTGGCGATGATGCCCGGGGCGATGGCGTTGACGCGGATGCCCTGGTCGGCGTAGTCGGCGGCCAGGTTGCGCGTCAGGCCGATCACGCCGGCCTTGGCCATTGAATACACGGCCTGGCGGCGGTAGCCCACCACGCCCAGCGTGGAGGCGATGTTCAGCACGACACCCCTGGACTTCAACAGCGCCGGAAAGGCGGCGCGGGTGACCATGAAGGTGGCCTTCTGGTTGATGTCGGCCCACTTCTGGTAGTCGGCGTCGCTCGTTTCGTGGAAGGGCGGGCAGTTGCCCAGCCCGGCGTTGTTCACCAGCACGCTGATGCCGTCGTAGTGGCGCAGGCATTCGTCGGCGATGGCCTGCGGCGCACCGGGCGCCGTCACGTCCATCGCGAAGATGCGGAAGCTGTCCGATTGCGGCAACTCGGCCAGTGCACGGGCGTTGATGTCGACGGCCAGCACGCAGGCCCCCTCTTCGTGCAGCCGCAGCGCGATGGCGCGGCCGATGCCCGAGGCGGCGGCGGTGACGATGGCGGGGCGACCGGCAAATCGTTTCATGCGACTTCCCAGATGTCGTAAACCGGTCCGTTCGGCTCGCGGGTGCCGGTGCCCACGGCCACCTTGTCGTTCAGCCATTTCAGCGCCGGCGCTGCCGTCTCGAACTGCACCAGCACGCGGAAGTAGTCGGCACCGCGCGGGATGGCCTCGCGGTTGACGATCTTCTGCATGATCTCCGGCGTCGGCCCGTTGCGGCGGCCGTTGTAGGTCATGTAGATCAGCTCGCCGGCGTTGGTCTCCAGCACCAGCCGTACGTCCAGGTGCAGGCCGCCGTCGGGGCGCTCCAGCACGACGTCGGCGCCGCCCGGCAGCACGCGGCCGCGCAGGCGTTCGCCCTCGAACTGGCCGCCGCTCACGCACATCACGCGGCGGGTGTAGCCGTGCGGGACGGCGCCCACCAGTTGCGGCGGCGCGCTCACCTCCGCCTTGATGGTGAACAGCGGCCTAAGCTCTATCGGGGTCATACCTTCTTCTGCTCGTAGCGCTTGCGCACGTCCTTGATCAGGGTCAGCAGGGCTTCGGGCACGTCCTTGCCTTCGGCCTTGGCCTTGGCCTTGGCGTCTTCCCACAGCTTGAGGTCGGCGTAGCCCTTCTCGGTGTGGCGGTTCCACTGCTTGTCCAGCGGCGTGGTGATTTCCAGGCGGATGCCGGCCGGGTCGTGGAAGTAGATCGACAGGATCAGGCCCTTGTGGTCGGTCGGGCCGATCACGTCCACGCCCTGCGACTTGAGCCAGTCGTACCAGCGCAGCACCTCGGCGCGGTCCTTCGCCTCAAGCGCGATGTGGTTGAAGATGTCGTAGGCCGGGTGGCTGGACTTGGACGGGGGCGGCACGCCGGGCGCCTCGAAGAAGGCCAGCGTGGAGCCGTCGCCCATGCGAAAGAAGATGTGGAAGTAGGGAATGGCGTCGCCGGTGGACGGCACGCTGTCGTCCAGCACCGTGCTGGCCAGCTCCATGCCCATGATGCGGGTGTAGAAGTCGGTGGTGGCCGCGGCATCCGGCGTGACCCAGGCCGCGTGGTTCAGCATCATCGGCGTCAGGCCGGGGTTGGGCGTGAGCTCGCTCTTGGGCTTGGCCGGGGTGTGGGGGGCGGTGGCTTGCATGGTTTCTCCGGGGGTGTTCGATCTGGTGTGTTTCAGAGCTGCGGGTCGGCGATACGCACGGCAATGCCGTCCAGCGCCGCGTTCATGACGATCTGGCAGGACAACCGACTGCCCGGCTCGCGCGGTGCGGCCGTGTAATCCAGCATCTGGTTTTCGGTGTCGCTCACCGGCGGCAGTTGCTCGAGGTAGGGCGAGCCGACGATGACGTGGCAGGTGGCGCAGCTCATCACGCCGCCGCAATCGCCGACGATGCCTTCGATGTCGTGGCCGGTGGCGGCCATCATCAGGTTCTGGCCGTCGGCCACTTCGGCTTCACTGCGTTCGCCGTTCGGATGGATGTAGATGACTCGTGACATGGTTGCAACTTTCGACGAAGGGCCGCCCGCCGTCAGTCCCCTCCACGGGGACGTGAGCCACGCTGCGCGCGCCGCAGGGCCGAGCGCACCAGGCCGACGAAGCCTTGCGGCATCAGGAACATGCACAGGAGGAGGAAGCCGGCGAAGATGGCCGAAGGCGCCGACTTGGAGATCTGGTCGGCGAAGTTGGGAATGAACTGGATGAAGGCGGCGCCGATCAGTGCCCCGGAAATCGTGCCCAGGCCGCCGACGACCACGCCAACCAGGAAGAACACCGAGACGAACATGCCGAAGCTGTCCGGYGCGACGAAGGCGGTGGCGATGGCGCCCAGCGAGCCGGCCACCCCGGTGTAGAGCGCACTGATGCCGAAGGTCATGGCCTTGGTGTAGGCGACGTTGATGCCCATCGCCGAGGCCGCGATCGGCTGCTCACGGATCGCGATGGTGGCGCGCCCGAGCCGGCCGCGCAGCAGGTTCCAGGCGGCGATGAACAGCACGGCGGCGATGGCCAGCACCATCAGGTACAACCATTGGTCGCCGGTCAGCTTCCAGCCGAAGGGTGCTTCCGGTTTGGTCAGCGTGATGCCCTGCACGCCGCCCGTCCAGGCCTCGAAGGCCTTGTGCTTCAGCAGCTGCGGCGTGGCCAAGGCCAAGGCGAAGGTGGCCAGCGCCAAGTAATGGCCCTTCAGACGCAGCGCCGGCCAGCCGAAGAGGAAGCCGAACACGAAGCAGACCACGGCGGAGACCGGCAGCGTGGTCCACCAAAGAAAGTGCGCGTGCTCCATCAGAATGGCGGTGACATAGGCGCCCAGTGCGTAGATGGCGCCGTGCCCCAGCGAAAGCTGGCCGTTGTAGCCCACCAGCATGTTCAGCCCCAGCACAGCGATGGCCGTGATCAGCGTCATGGTGACGAGGAAGATGCGGTAGTCGCTGAGCGCGAACGGCACCGCCAGAGCCACGGCGGCGAGCACGGCCAGCGCGATCAGACGCCAGGGCGTGACCGAGGGCACCGGGGTGGCGTCGGCCGCGGAGAGCGGCGCGCCTTCGACGGAAGCGGGCAAGGTCGACATGCTCAGACCCTCGCCACCAGCTTGCGGCCGAAGATGCCGGACGGCCGGATCAGGAGCACGCCGACGATCAGTACCAGGGCCAGCGTCAGCTTAAGCTCGGTGCCGACC